>SCVK01000214.1 GCA_004297075.1 Chitinophagaceae bacterium | reverse complement strand
TATAAGTCGAGAAGGCTGTATGAATTTATCGGAAGCTGTAACGACCTGATTTTACGGGCCAAAACCCCGGAAGCGATCTACAGTGAGATCTGTAAGATCGCTGTTGAAAAAGGTGATTTTCTTTTTGGATGGATAGGGATCCCGGATGAATCAAAACATATGATTGAAGCCCGGTACCAGTGGAACGAAGAACAGGATTACGTGAAAGAACTGAAAGTGTCTACCCTCGACGATGCTTTTGGCCAGGGACCCACAGGCAGGGCCTACAGAACGGGTAAATATTATTACTGTAATGATATTGTGAACGATCCGGTGATGGCTACCTGGGCATCGCGCGCTTTGAAAAGAGGTTTCCGTTCTTCTATTGCGTTGCCGGTGAAAGCAGGAGAAAAAGTGGTGAGCCTGGTTACCCTGTATGCACCACGGGCTTTTTTCTTTACTGACGATGAGATCCGTTTGTTATTGCGCGTAGCAGAAAATATCAGTTTTGCCATTACGGCCTTTGAGAATAACCAGAAAAGAATAGCGGCCGAAAATGAATTGCTGAAAGTAACGCGGGCTGTTGAGCAGAGTTCTGCTTCTGTAGTAATCACCAATATCGATGGTAAAATTGAATATGTAAATCCTGCCTTCACAAAATTGACGGGCTTTGAAATGGAAGAAGTGGTAGGGCAGAATCCGAACATGTTAAAAACCGGACATACCAGCAGAGAAGAGTATGGGAAAATGTGGTATGCGATTACTCATTTCCAGACATGGGAAGGTGAGTTCCTGAATAAAAAGAAAAACGGGGAAACCTACTGGGAGCATGCTGTTATCTCGCCGATATTGAATGAAAAAAAGGAGATCACCCATTTTGTAGCCGTAAAAGAGAATATAACCGAACGCAAACGGATAGAACAGGAGCAGCAGCAATTACTCGACATATTTGAGAATACCAATGCCTTCGTAGCTACCTGCGATATGTCGAGAAGGTTCATTTATGCCAACAAAGCCATTCGTGATATCCTGGAAATAGACGGGGATGATATTACCCAATACATCGTAGATGATTTCAGGGCTGATAACGGGTTCAGGGTGCTTGAAGAAATGAATGTTGCTTTGCAGAAGACCGGAAAATGGATCGGCGAAAACACTTACCGGTCCAGATCGGGGAAAGAGATCCCGGTAATGCAGGTTGTGGTATTACATAAAGACCAAACCGGAAAAAATACGCAGATCTCTACTACAGCCCTTGATTTATCGAGGGTAAAAGAAACTGAGAAAGACCTGTTACGGCTGAACCGGGAACTGCGTGAGTTTTCGAGGCACCTGCAATCTGTACGGGAAGTAGAGAAGAATAAGATCTTGAGTGAAGTGCATGATGAACTGGGGCAGGGACTGGCTGCATTGATGATTGATGTATCCTGGATCAAAAAACACCTGAGAGACGAAGACCCCACACTGGTATCGAAAAAAATAGATGGGTTACTGGATGCGATCTCGGGTAATATTGATGCTTTCTCGCGTATCTATAGTTCAATGAATCCTTCCATGCTGAGCGAGCTGGGCCTTCATGCATCTATAGAATACCTCATCAGTTCCTTTACCAAATCCAGTGGTGTCCAGGTGCGTTTTTCTTCCAATATAGAAAATGAAGCGGTTCATCCCAATCAGAGCCTGGCTTTGTACCGGATTATCCAGGAAGCCTTGGCCAATATCAAACAACATGCAAGGGCCAGCCATGTAACGGTTTCGCTGATCAGGTTGGATGGTACCCTGGATCTGTCTATAGAAGATGATGGTATCGGATTTTCTCCTTCGGCGGTAGATTCGGGCAACCATTACGGACTGCTGGAGATCAGGGAGAGAATTTATGCCATGAACGGAACTTTTACCCTGGTAGCTGCGCCGGATCAGGGTACTAAATTGCAAATCCAGATTCCCTTAGAGAAACGTTAATTTTCTTTCCTGCCGATTACGCATACGGTCTAATGCAATGCTGGCGCAGGAAAGCCTATGTCATACGGTTGTCAGCTTTCCTGAAAAACGGTTTTTTAAGCCTTTTTTAATATAATTTCGCGGGGCAAATGGGAAAATTAGCCGCATTCTTACTGATACTGGTAGGGTCTACCCAATCCCCTGTTTTTGTTTACGCCCTGCAAACAAAAGCCAAGCCGGCTATTCACCTCCTGCAGGATCTTGCACAGCAACAGAACCAGCAGGATCTTCCCGCTCCATCCGCTGATGATGGGCCGGATCAGTCTGACGATTACAAATTACCGCTCTGTCGTATCCAGGTTCCTGAACCTCTCTGTAAAGAGATCACCGGCATACCGGATCCATACCAGCACATAGAAGTTCTGCAACAGAACTATGCAATAACTACACCACCTCCCGAGTGTTAATACTGTTCGCTTCAGCTCTCCCTGCCTTTTAAGTTTATTTTTTATCGGCCCGTTTGGGCAAAAAAAACCCTAGTTATGCATAGTCGTGTACTGTATGTAGGTATTCTTAGCTGCATAGGAATGCTCCTGGTTGCCTGTTCCTCCAAACAACAATCCAGGGAAACTGCGCCTGAAAGTTTCCAGGTATTTAATCCCATTGTGATAGACACATCGTACGACAAATCTTACGTAGCAGATATCCATTCTATGCAGAACGTTGAGATCCGGGCCCGCGTAAAAGGCTTTATTGAAAAGATTTTTGTGGATGAGGGTAAACCCGTAATAGCCGGTCAGGTGCTTTTTGCCTTCAGTAACCTGATGCTGAAAGAAGAATTACTCAAAGCCAATGCACAACTGAAAAATGCCGTGGCAGAGTTAAAAGTGGCAGAAGTAGAACTGAAGAACAGCCGTAACCTGGTAGAGAAAAAAGTAGTTTCAGAAACGGAACTGGAAATGGCCAAAGCCAAAAAAGAAGCCATTGAAGCAAAAATACTGGAAGCCAAAGCCGCAGTAGCTATTGCAGAACTGCATATTTCCTACTCGCAGATCAAAGCGCCTTTTGATGGGGTGATTAACCGGATCCCCTATAAAGTGGGTAGCCTGGTAGATGAGGGTACCCTGCTCACCACCCTCTCCAATAACAAGGAAATGTTCGCTTATTTCAATGTATCGGAGAAAGAGTACCTGCGCTTTTCCAAATCAAATGAGCTGACCAAACAGAATAATATTTCGCTGCTGCTGGCAGATAATACCCCTTTCAAATACAAGGGAAGGATTGAAACAGCCGAAACAGAAATTGATAAAAATACCGGCAATATCGCCATCCGCGCCAGGTTTGCCAATCCTGAATACCTGCTCAAACATGGTGCTACCGGTAAGATCATCCTCAACGGTGTATTAAATGATGCGCTCGTAATTCCACAGAAATCTACGTTTGAAGTGCAGGACAGGGTGAATGTTTTTGTGGTTGACAGTAAAAATATTGTAAGAACAAGACCGGTAGAGATTATGTGGAGGTTGCCACACCTGTATGTGGTGGGGGCTGGGCTTACCACCGGTGACAAAGTGATCTATGAAGGCGTTCAATTGGTGAAAGAAGGTGACAGTATTAACGCGCGGCCCGTTGATCTGCGCAGCCTGCTTCCACAACTTTTACCCACCAATTAATCCATCCCATGACAGCTAATTTTATACGCCGACCGATCTTATCGATTGTTATTTCGTTGCTGATCACTTTTCTCGGACTGATCTCGCTCTCGCAGCTGCCGGTAACCCAGTTCCCGGATATTGCGCCGCCCGAAGTAACCGTAACCACCAAGTATACCGGTGCCAACGCAGAAACCTGCGTAAAAGCCGTAGTAACCCCGCTGGAGCGTGCCATTAACGGGGTGCCGGGCATGTCTTATATGTCGTCTGTATCCGGCAACGACGGATCCAGTGTGATCTCGATCATTTTTAAATCCGGTGTAGACCCCGAAGTGGCTTCTGTGAATGTACAGAACCGGGTATCTTCTGTGGTGGATGAATTGCCGGAAGAAGTGATCAAAGCGGGAGTGATTGTAGAGAAAGTGCAGAACAGTATGCTGCTGTACCTGAACATTCTCAGCGAAGACAGTACCGTGGATGAAAAATTCCTTTACAATTATACAGACATCAACTTATTACCCGAGTTAAAAAGAATTGAAGGAGTTGGTTTTGCCGATATCATGGGATCACGCGAATACTCTATGCGGATCTGGATGAATCCCGACAAAATGACCACGTACAATATTTCTACTGATGATGTGATCAAAGCATTGAAAGAGCAGAACGTAGAAGCGGCACCGGGTAAAATAGGCGAAAGCTCGGGCAAAAGGCCGGAAGCACTGCAGTATGTATTAAAGTACACCGGTAAATTCAATACAGAAGAACAGTATGAGAATATCATCCTGAAGAGTACGGTGGATGGTGAGATCATTACCCTGAAAGATGTGGCCAATGTAGAATTCGGGTCGCAGGAATATGATGTGATCTCGAAAGAGAATGGAAAACCTTCAGCGGCCATCCTCCTCAAACAAAGGCCGGGCAGTAACGCCAGCCAGGTAATTGCCAATATCAAAAGCCGGATGGAGGAGCTGTCTGCCGGTTTCCCTTCCGGCATGAAGTATACGATCAGTTACGATGTATCTGCTTTCCTCGATGCCTCTATTCACGAAGTAATTAAAACCCTGATCGAGGCCTTCCTGCTGGTGGCACTGGTGGTATTTGTGTTTCTGCAGGATTTCCGCTCAACCCTGATCCCTGCCATTGCGGTGCCGGTATCGCTGGTGGGTACTTTCTTTTTCATGCAGCTGTTCGGTTTTTCGATCAATATGATCACTTTGTTCGCACTGGTGCTATCGATCGGGATCGTGGTAGATAATGCCATTGTGGTAATAGAAGCGGTACACTCCATCATGGAAGAAACCAACCTGGGTCCGCGAAAAGCCACCGAAAAAGCCATGCGCGAAATCAGCGGCGCTATTATTGCCATTACACTGGTCATGTCGGCCGTGTTTCTGCCGGTGGCTTTTCTCGAAGGTCCAACAGGTGTGTTCTACCGCCAGTTCTCTTTAACCATGGCGGTATCCATTGTATTATCAGGTGTGGTGGCATTAACCTTAACGCCCGCACTCTGCGCTACCCTGCTGCAAAACAAACACCAGGAAGGGGGCCATGCAAAGAAGAGCCTGTTTCGGTTTTTCTTCGATGCATTTAATAAACGATATAATGGTGTTGCCGATAAATATAAAAAACTGATCGAAGCCATTGCCAACCGCCGCGTAGTTACCTGGCTCATCATTCTGCTGTTTTGCGGATTTACCGGATTGGTAGGAAGCGTATTGCCCAGTGGCTTTATTCCCAACGAAGACCAGGCCACCATTTATGCCAACGTTACCGCACCATCAGGCGCTACCCTGGAGCGTACCGAAAAAGTAGTGGATGCCATTCAGAAAGCCGCACAGGAATTACCCGATGTGGCATCGGTATCTACCCTGGCCGGGTATAGTGTATTGTCTGAAGGTGTGGGCGCCACATTTGGTATGAACCTGATCGGTTTGAAAAAATGGGACGAGCGCGAGCGGACAGACAAGGAAGTGATTGAATTGCTGAAAGACAAAACCCGGCATATCAAAGATGCCCGGATCGAATTCTTTACCCCGCCACCGGTGCCGGGTTATGGTAATTCAAGTGGTTTTGAATTGCGGTTACTGGATAAAACCGGTAAGGGTGATCTGAAAAAACTGGAGTCTGTTGCCAACGATTTTGTGCGTGAGCTGAAAAAACATCCGGCCATCGGAAATGCGTTTACCACTTTTGATGCCAGTTTTCCGCAATACCTCGTAAGTGTAGACAATATCAAAGCTGCCCAGAAAGGAGTGGTACTGGCAGATGTGTTAAATACACTGCAGGCATTTATCGGTAGTGAGTATGCCACCAACTTCATCCGCTTTGGTCAGTTGTACCGGGTAATGATCCAGTCATCGCCCGAGTTCCGCTCAAGACCCGAAGACCTGATGCGGTTGTTTGTAAAAAACACAATGGGCGAGATGGTGCCGGTGGCGGCCTTCCTTAAAATTGAAAAAGTATATGGTCCGGAGCAAGTAACCCGTTACAATATGTATCCTTCGGCTATGGTAAACGGTGAGCCCAATCCCGGTTACAGCAGCGGCCAGGCTATTGCCGCTATCCGCGAAGTGGCCAAGGCAAAACTGCCGGCAGGGTTCGGGTACGACTGGGCAGGCTCCTCGCGCGACCAGGCCAATACCGGTAGTGAAGCCGTATTGATTTTTGTGGTGAGTCTGCTGTTCGTGTATTTACTGTTATCGGCACAATACGAAAGTTTCCTGTTGCCGATGCCGGTGATCCTGTCATTACCCACGGGTGTATTCGGTGCCTTCTTTCTGCTGTGGGCACTCGGTTTGGAAAACAATATTTATGCACAGGTGGCCATGATCATGCTGATTGGCCTGCTGGGTAAAAATGCCATCCTGATCGTAGAGTTTGCTTCGCTGAAACACAGGGAAGGGAAATCGCCTTTGCAGGCAGCCATCGAGGGGGCGGCATCGAGGCTGCGTCCGATTCTCATGACATCCTTTGCTTTTATTGCGGGCCTGATCCCGCTGATCTTCGCCAGTGGTGCGGGTGCCATTGGTAACAAAACCATTGGTACCGCAGCGGCGGGAGGTATGTTGTTCGGAACCCTGTTCGGGGTAATCGTGATCCCGGGCATCTATGTGATTTTTTCGAAAGCAACAGATGCCATGAAGAAAACAAAAGGGAAGGAAGAAAAACCATTTACTGAGACAATCTAATCAATATGAAAAGAAATCATCTGGGTGCAGCTGTGTTACTGGTAACAGGATTATTCCTGGGAGCCTGCAGCACACCCTCCGTTATAACGAAGAAAGCAGACATTACTTTACCAGCTGGTTATCCGGGTTCTGCAGATACAGGAGTAACCGTTCTGCATTCCTGGAAGAATTTTTTTACCGATACCAACCTGGTAAACCTGGTGAATAAAGGGCTTACCTACAACCAGGACCTGCAGGCAGCCCTGCAACGTTTACAATCGGCGCAGGCAGAAGTGTTGCTGCAGAAAGGTTTGTTATTACCCACCGTGGGGGCCAGTGTGGCCGGCAGCCTGAAAAAATTTGGTCTGTACACCATGGATGGCGCGGGTAATATCGTTACAGAGATAACACCCGGTAAACTCATCCCTGTTAATTTGCCCGATTATTTTATGGGCATACAAACCAGCTGGGAAATAGATGTATGGGGTAAACTGAAAAACAGAAAAAAAGCGGCAGTGGCCCGTTATATGGCAGGGGTAGAAGGTAAGAACCTGCTAACCACACAGATCGTATCGGCCATTGCCGCCAGTTATTACGAATTGCTGGCGATAGATCATACCATCAAAATCATTGACGAAACCATTCTGCTGCAGGAAAAAGCGTACGAACTGGTAAAAGCGCAGAAAGAACATGCGGCATCCAATGAACTGGCGGTAAAACAGTTTGAGTCGCGCTTGCTGAACCTGCGTGGGTTCAGGGTAGACCTGCAGCAACAAACACGGCAGGTAGAAAATGCCTTACATATTCTTACCGGCACTTTGCCCGGAGAAATCAAAAGGGAACAACAGTTTTTTGAAGCCAGGTTCCCGGGCATGATCAGTACCGGGGTGCCAGCTGCACTGTTGCAGAACCGGCCCGATATACGCCAGGCCGAATGGAATGTACTGGCCACCAATGCAGAATTGCAGGCCGCCCGTGCGGCTTTTTACCCTTCCGTTGCTATCAATGGCTCACTGGGTTTCCAGGCTTTTAAACCTGATCTGTTATTACGTACACCGGAATCGATGGCCTATGGTTTGCTGGGCGGACTAACCGCGCCCCTCATTAACCGCACCGCACTGAAAGCCAGTTTTCAGAAAGCCAATGCCGGGCAACTGGAAGCCTATTATCAATACCAGAAAACCATCCTTACAGGATATGTGGAAGTGTATAATGAAATGTTGCGGGTAAAAAACCTGGAACAGGTATTTGAACTGAAGAACAAAGAAGTGGCTTCTTTATCTCAATCCATTGATATTGCCGAATTACTTTTTAAAGCGGGCCGGGCTACTTACCTCGAAGTGCTGTTAACACAGCAGAACGCTTTACAGGCAAAACTGGAACTGGTAGAAACCAAAAAGAAACAGTTTCAAACCACTGTGAACCTGTATAAAACATTGGGCGGTGGATGGCAGTAATGTTTAACCGGTGGTTAGCGTTTGGATTGGAATTAGCTGTAGGGTAAGTAATATAGATATCGATGTAAAGAATAAGCGATACAAAACAAGTAAAGAAGTTTTTATGTAAGCATGAATATTTCATGCTGATACCCCAAACCGGAACGTATCATCGGGGAGATGTTTCACCGGAGCTTACGTGCAAACCTGTCAACAGAATTTAACTTCAACCTTTCCATTTCCTGCCTGAGGCATCATATTAAATGTTTCGGTATATATTCCGGATCTACTTTTTCCCACTGGTTTTACTTTGTACGAATAAAACAGTTGACTGCCGGTAAGCAGATGGTTATTGCTATGTAATAACCGTTGCATTACCGCAGTTGTATTTTGTAAAGTAAGCAACTATGGAAGTAAAAGTGTACACAGGTAAACAACAAAAGCACAACAAAAGTAAAGAAACAATAAAGGTTGTCAGGTTACAGGTACCCCGGTTATTGTTTCTCTTTTTCTGTTTCATTACAATAGCGGGTTCTGCACAGAAGCAGGTCCGTTTTTCGATCAATACCCAACAGGCACGCAAAGTAATCAGTCCGCTGATTTATGGCACCAACGATCCCTATGATCGCGCCGGTTCCCTGCGCCTGGGTGGTAACCGCCTATCGAGTTATAACTGGGAGAGTAATGCATCCAATGCAGGGCGCGACTGGATTCATTCCAGCGATAATTATGTTCCCTGGACGCAGCGGGTGCCCGAAAACGAATATGATTCTACAGGATCATCGCTCCGTTATTTTCAGAACAGGGCTTTATCGCAGAATGCATATTCCCTGCTTACCCTGCCCATGGCTAAATATGTAGCAGTGGATAAGTTCGGCGCGGTTCCTGAAACAGAAGCGGCACCATCGGCCCGCTGGGCAAAAGTGCTTCACCGCAAACCGGCAGATAAACTGCCCCTGCAACTGAAACCGGATCTGACAGACGGCACCGTATATACAGAAGAAGAAGTGAATTTCATGCTGCATCATTACGGGAAAAGTAATACAGCTACCGGTGTAAAAGCCTATTCGCTCGATAATGAACCCGGATTGTGGTTTGATACGCATAGCCGTATGTTTGGGCACACTAATGTATCTGTGAAGTACCTGATGGATCAGTCATTCCAGGTGGCAGAAATGGTGAAAGAAAAGGATCCTACCGCAGAGATCTATGGTCCGGCTTCCTGGGGTGTATCTGAATTTGAGAACCTGCAGTTTGCGCCGGATTGGGATGTGGAGAAAGGTCCTTACAGCACTTTTATAGATCTCTACCTGGCTCGTATGAAACAAAGGGGCGAATATCTGAACAAACGTTTACTGGATGTACTCGATCTGCACTGGTATCCGCAAACCAATAACGATGGCATTGCCCCTTTCAGCGATAATACCGATTATGCCACCAACGCGGTAAGAATGGCCATGCCAAGATCTTTATGGGACTCTACCTATATCGAAAATACCTGGATCGGCGCAGACCCATATAAAGTGCAGCAGTTCCTGCCCTTTATTCCCAAGATCAATCAACATATCAATACCTATTATCCAGGAACCAAATTCGCGATTACCGAGTATAGTTATATGGGAGCAGGGCATGTATCGGGCGGTATTGCCCAGGCCGATGCACTGGGCATTTTCGGCAAACAGGGATTGTATATGGCTACTTATTGGGGAGCCATCAGCGGTTTTGTTAAATCGGGGTTTGATATTTACCGCAACTACGATGGCAAAGGCGGCAGTTTTGGTAATGTATCGGTTGCATCAGAAACCAATGATATCGTAAACAGTTCTGTATATGCTTCTATTACGGATAATGATGAAAGCAAACTGCATACCATTGCCATGAACAAAAGCCAGGACGAGTCCCTGGTAGCAACCATTACGGTGCAGGGCAGCAAACAATATAAAAGTGCAAGGGTATGGGCTTTTGATAACAGTACCGAAACCCTGCGACAATTAAAGAATATCCGTGTCATCAATAACAACACATTCGAGTACACGATCCCGGCATTAACCGTTTGCCATTTTGTATTAACGGAAGAAGACCTGTCTGTTTATCCAGATATTGAAGAAGCCAAAGCAGAACCGGCCGCAGGTTATTCCGATGGTACGGCTTCTTTGGTTATTACGGCAAAAGTGTCTGATGGTAATCATAACCTGGCAAAAGTTACTGCAGACCTGACCGGCTTAGGTGGTAGTGCAACGGCAGTACTAACCCAAAGTACTACAGACACTACATTATATACCTTGTCATATCCTGTGCCGGCGGGTACCGCTTCGGGACTGAAATTTATTAAGATAGCGGCAACTGATGCTACCAATTTAACAGCAGAAGCAACCGTAACCTATCGGGTTATTAAAAAAACCAGTTCTTCGCTGATCTGGGATGGAGATTCCATTACCAGGGGTGTGGGCCAGGCTTTTTATGATGGTAAAGATTCCAATATCCCGCAGATCAAAGTGCAGCGTGAGAGTACAGGTGGTAATACAGCTCCGGGCAGTTTGTATATGCATTTTAAACATGATCCCAACCTGTACAATGTAATGACCTGGCGTTTATCCAATTCAGATAACCCGGCCGATGCGGTAGATATCAGCGATTATGGGGCACTGGAATTTTATATCCGTTCCAACGCACCAGCCGGCTCGGATATTGAAGTGAGTATGCGCGATGCTACGGCGCAACTGGCTACATCTGCGGGTATTTACCTGAAACAGAACGGCTATATCGCTTCTTTCAGCAAAGATGCTTTTACCAAAGTAAGAATTCCTTTGTCGGTGTTTACAACCGGTTCCAATGTATCGCTGAACGAGATC
Source organism: Chitinophagaceae bacterium (assembly GCA_004297075.1). Lineage (GTDB taxonomy): Bacteria > Bacteroidota > Bacteroidia > Chitinophagales > Chitinophagaceae > Sediminibacterium. The sequence continues at coordinate 5,321 of SCVK01000214.1, read as the reverse complement.
TGGCAGTTTAACTTTCACTCCAATACGGCAGCAACCGGATTTGATGTTTGGGTAGATGATATCCGTGTAGTACCCTATTCACATCCTGTTTATCAGCCGGTGATTACAGAAGCAGCGGTTACACCCGCTTCTGGTTATGCAGACGGTAAAACCACCTATACCGTATCGGCCAAAGTAACCGATCCGGATAATAACCTGCAAACGGTAACGGTAGATCTTTCTGCCATCAATGGACCGAATAACCAGCCCATGCAGTTAGTGAATGGCCTGTATACATTCACCGGCACCATTCCTGCTACAGTACTGTATGGCAAAAAACTGCTGCGCATTTCGGCAACCGACCAGCATGAAAATGCAGCAGACAAAGCCGTTAGCTTCCAGGTGTATGAAAAAGCGTCCGATCTGGTATTGTGGGATGGCGACAGCGTGAATACGGGTAGTGGCATTACGGTAAATACCGCTACTACCATTGCAGTAGATTCTACCGGCGGTAAAACAGCACCGCTTAGTATGAAAATACACCTTGATATGGCTGATAACGGATTTGCCTCTGCACACTGGGACTGGAACGAAGGCACATCGGATAGGCAGTTGAAAGACCTCAGCCGGAAAGGATATGTGAAGTTTTACCTGAAAGTAAAGCAACCCACACCCAATTTTGACCTGGATGTATTTATGAAAGACCGCTTCGGCCGCTTTTCCAATGCTGTTAAACTGAAAGCGGAAGGATATGTGAGTTCGTTTACCGGCGATTACCAGCTGATCCGGATCCCGATGGCAAAAATCTGGGGTAACAGTGAGGTAGACAGACAGCAGATGGCCCGCCTGGGTGTATTGGCGGTGCAACTGCCCCAGCAGGGTGTTGATATTGTCATTGATGATATTATTGCCGGCGGAAGTAATGTGGCAGAAGTAACATTCGATACCACTAACGCCAAATGTGGTGCTGATGGAAGTATTACCGTATCCGGTGTAAACGGATCGCTGGTCAATTATACTTTCTTCATTAATGGCCAACCTAATCCGGCCGGCATCTCTAATCCGAAATTTTCATCACTGGCGCCTGCTACCTATGAGATCAGAATAGAGGGGCCACAGAATTTTGTATATGTAGAAAATATAACCGTAGGAGGCTCAGCTCAGGGTATTTCTGTAACCGGAACCAGTACAGCCACAACTATCGATATCGCGGTAACGGGTGGCAGTGGTCAGTACAGTTATCGCTGGTCAAACAATGCAATAACAGAAGATGTTTCAGAACTGGCAGCGGGTACATACACTGTAACCGTTACCGATCAGCAAACGGGTTGTACGGCTGTGTTCACTGCTACAGTTGCAGGGGGTTCTACCAAACCGGGTGCAGAAGTAACAGTGACTGATGCAGCCTGCGGACCTAACGGAAAGATCCTGGTTCACAGTATCACCGGATCTGCCGGTAACCATCGTTTTTATATTAACGGGAAAGCCAATCCTGCGGGAATAAACAGCGCCGTATTTACCAACCTGAAACCGGCTACCTATACTATCCGTGTAGAAGGGGATGGCGGTTTTAGCTGGAGTAAAAAAGTAACGGTGGCAGGTGTGGGCAAGACCTTGCAGCTTATCGGAAATGTGAAGAATGACAATATTGATATTACGGTAAGGAACGGAAGTGGTATTTATATTTACCAATGGTCGGAAGGATCCACTACCCAGGATCTGAAAAAAGTACCCGATGGCAATTATACCGTACTGGTAACCGATGCGGCTACACAATGTACGGCCAGTGCCACTTTTACCGTATTAATACCCGGTATGGAATTGGCGGCTACCGATGCGCATTGCACCCCCGATGGAACCATTACCATAACCAGTGTAAAAGGAGCAAGGGGTAATTACCGGTATTACATCAATAACCAACCCAATCCGGCGGGTATCACTAACCCGGTATTTACCGGTTTAAAACCTTCTACCTATACCATCAAGGCAGAAGCGGATAATAATTTTAAGATCACCAAAAAGATCAGTGTAGAAGGTTCTGCAACGGCACCCATCGTAACCGCTGTTTGCGACCGGGAGAATATTAACCTTACCGTAAAAGGAGGAAGCGGGATCTATACTTACGCATGGTCCGAGGGTTCTACCACGCAGAACCTGTGGAAAGTAACACCGGGCAAATATTCGGTACTGGTAACAGACCTGGTTACTCAATGCACCACTACTTTCTCGGTTGATCTGAGCAGTTATGCAGAAACGGTAACGGAAAACCTGCTGGTTATTTATCCTAACCCGGTTAAAACAGGTGGCCAGTTAAAAGTGAAGTATGCTTTTACCGGTAAAACCATGCAGAAGCTGGTACTGAAAGATCATTTTGGTGTGGTATTATTCAGTAAAAACCTGTCGGCCAAAACCGGCGAAGTATATATTCCCATGCAGAACATCAAACCCGGCATGTATGCGGTTATTCTGCAGGGAACGCAGCAGTTATCGCGCCAGGTAATTGTGGAATAGGCGATGAGGTATACTATAATCAATAATACAAACAAAGGGGTTCTAACATAACCCCTTTGTTCATTTTGCCACCTGTCACAATTTTCGTTTCCGGGCAGAATGTGTATGCGTATATTCCTTCGGCTTGCGATTAATGCCATACCACTAAACAAATCCATATGAAAAAAGGGTCTATCCTATTTTTTATTTTAATACTGGGAGGCACTTGCCAAACCGTGTTGGCAAAATCAATCGCCGATACCGCAACAGGTACGTTTGTATTACCAGCTCCCTCCGGCAAATATGGCGTGGGGCGTTCATTGGTTTATCTACAGGATGCATCGAGGAGCAGAAGAGAAGTTCCAGTATTTATCTATTATCCCGCTGACCAATCAAACGTTGCGAATCTGATTGTTCCTACGGATGCGTGGAGAAAAGCGTACCTGCCGGTGCTGACAAGAAAACTGGGAGCTATTGCTGCAACTGCCATCGTAAACAGCAGGGCTTTTTTTACAAACGATGCTGCTGCCATCTCCGTCAAAGAGAAATCTCCATTGATCCTGTTTTCGCATGGAATGGGCTGGTCAACACTTGAATATAGTTTTGTGCTGCAGGAACTGGCCAGTGCCGGTTATGTGGTGGCTGCGGTGAATTCTTATCCGGTGGCCCCTCTGTTACAGGCAGAAGATGGCTCTTTTATAAAAGGAGAATATACGGGCGATAAGTATTACCTGCTAACACAGGATCTGACTTTTGCATTGAAAGAGATTATGCAGCAAAAAGGCAAATTGCATCCGGTACTGGATCGGATAGATACGGACAAAACAGCCATGGCAGGACATTCGATGGGTGGCGCAGCCGCTTTACTGGCCGCTTCATTTGGTACCGGTTTCGCCGCTTCTGTGAATTTTGATGGCGATTTGATGGAGGCCAGTAACAAAGCGGCACCCACAGGTGCCGTTCTTTTCCTGAACCAGCTGCCAGCCGAAATGAAAGACAAATCCTTCGCCGATTTACAAACGGACAGCAGGGTAGGATGGCGTTACAAACAGATGGCCAAAACGGCCGGTCTTTCAACCAGTGGCCTGTATATTTCTATCCAGGGGATGTATCATTCCAATTTCCAGGATTATGCTTTGCTGCCCGAAAATAGGATTCCGGAAAATATCCGGAAAACAAGATTGGGTCCCATCAATGGCGAAAAATGCCTCCGGCTGATCACGGCCACTACGCTTGCCTTTTTTAATGAAACATTACGGGGCCAAAAAGCAGATTGGAACCAGCTAAGCCAGCAACATGCTGAATGGAGATTGATAACGCTGCATTAAAAGAAAGGCTTTCTCGCAGAGAAAGCCTTTCTTTTATTGGTAAATCTATTGATCTGTTATCCCTGTTTTCTTACATATTTGGTCAGGATCACAATGGTCTGTCCCTCAATTTTTCCTTCTATCTGTTCTGTATTATCGGGCACCAGGCGGATATTTTTTACTACCGTACCCATTTTGGCGTTCAGGGTAGAGCCTTTTACATCCAGCGATTTGGTAAGAACGATCGTATCGCCCTGTGACAGTATGGCGCCGTTTACGTCTTTATGAAGGTCCACACTGCCATCGCTTTCATGATCGCCGGTGGCTTTGGCCCAGGCCAGTTTTTCATCGTCGAGGTACAGCATATCCAGCTGGTCTGCCGCCCAGCTTTCGGTACGTAAGCGGTTCAGCATACGCCAGGCTGTAACCTGTACCGCGGGAACCTCGCTCCACATAGAAGTAGTTAAACACTGCCAATGAGTCTGGTCCAGCTCCGCTTTTTTATCAATCTGGTTACGGCAGGTTTTACAGGCTATCAGGCAATTTTCTTCGTTGCTGTTATCCTGCGGCTGCACTTCGTACACCTGGATCTCATCTGTTGATCCGCATAATTCGCATTTGTTCTCACTTCTGCTGAGCAGGGCCGCTTCAAGTTTCATCTTGTATGAATTTGGGCCGCAAGGTAAAAAAATTATTTCAGTACGGAAGGGCTTTTATCAAACAGGAGAATTAATGGCTACCCGGGAATGACAAATATCATAGGCGCCAGTCAAAGCTAATCCTATCTTTAGTGAACAATAAAACCAGTTTTATGGCAACGAAAACAAAAAAACCCATCCATTGCGCTATCTGGATCGATCATAAAAAAGCCATCATTGTCAGAAGAGAAGGTGCCGCTTTTATGGCGGCAGAAGTACTGCTTTCTGACAGCGCTTCGCACCAGAGATTCAAGGGAGAGGGTTCTTCCAAAACCGGTTTGTTCGGTACCACCCTCAACAAAAAAGAAAAAGAACAACACCGCGAGCATGAGATCCTGGGTCATTTCTATAAAAAAGTGATCACACATATTCCTGCAACCGTCGCTTTCCTGTTACTGGCTGGTCCGGCAGAAGCCAAATATGAACTGCACAAAGTGCTGGGTAAGAAAAAATCACTGGCGCATGTACCCACAGAGGTAAAAACCACCGGTAAGATCAAAGCCGAGGAACTGGGTGCATTACTACAGGAAAGAATGAAAGTAAAAGTGCTCTGATAAAAATTCCCCTCTTTTGCTCTTTCTCTCTTTAGCTCTTAGTGAAATATCCTCCATGATCATGAGAATGCCGATAGTGCAAAAAGTTTCGCTAAGAGAAGGGCAAGAGAAAAAGAGGGGGAAAGAGAGTAGGGGGAATTTCGGGAATATCCTGAATAAAAAACTGTGCCCTTGTGTATTCTAAGACTTTAAAATGGCCAAATTTAAATTTAAGCAGCCATTAAGTAATCCTGAATAAAGGGTGTTTGTCTTTTTATTACGGCAAACATCCTGTAGAGGATTTTATTCCGAAC
>SCVK01000004.1 GCA_004297075.1 Chitinophagaceae bacterium | reverse complement strand
AAAAAAGAAAAAATCTCCCCTACCAGCCCGAACATAAATACTGGCAGGAGATCAGAAGAGGAAGATATACCGAGTTTAACCTCGTACACGACCGCGGAACCATTTTCGGATTAAAAACCAATGGCAGAACAGAAAGCATTTTAATGAGCTTACCCCCAACGGTAAGATTTGAATACAATCATCAACCAGCCGAAGGAAGCGCAGAAGCCGCATTGTTAGATGCCTGTCTGCATCCGCGCAGCTGGGTTAACTAAAACAGTTCCTATGTACCTCCAGAGAAGAAACAGGATCTTACGCCAATCATCCGCTATCCGATCAATGGTAGCCGAGACCATTTTACGTCCTGCCGATTTCATTGCGCCTCTCTTTATTGATGAAGGTGAAAATATACAAACAGAGATCGCTTCCATGCCGGGTTATTACCGTCGGTCAGTTGATCTGACGGTGAAAGAAGTAAAAGAACTCTGGAACATGGGCATTCGTTCCGTTCTCCTCTTCATCAAATGTAAAGACGAGTGGAAAGACAATACCGGTAAAGAAGCCTGGAACCCTGATGGACTGATGCAGCGAAGTATCAAAGCCATCAAAAATGCTGTTCCGGAAATAGTGGTGATGACCGATGTGGCCCTGGACCCCTACTCTTCTTATGGCCATGACGGCATTGTACTCAATGGCGAGATCGTGAATGATGCAACAGTGGAAGCACTGGTGCAGATGAGTATCAGTCATGCAAAAGCCGGTGCCGATTTTGTAGCCCCCAGCGATATGATGGATGGCCGTATTGGTGCCATCCGCAAAGGATTGGAAGAAACCGGTTTTACAAAATCAGGCATTATGAGTTACAGTGCCAAATATGCTTCCTGTTTTTATGGCCCGTTCCGGGATGCATTGGACAGTGCACCTGGTTTTGGTGATAAAAAAACGTACCAGATGGATTATGCCAACCGCACCGAAGCCATCAAAGAAACCCTGATGGATATTGAAGAAGGGGCAGATATCGTAATGGTAAAACCAGCACTGGCTTATCTCGATATCATCCGTGAAATAAAAAATGCTGTAACGGTTCCGGTAAGTGCTTACCAGGTAAGTGGCGAATATGCGATGATCAAAGCTTCTGCTAAAATGGGTTGGATAGATGAGAACAAAGCAGTATTGGAAACCTTAACCTCTATCAAAAGAGCAGGTGCAGATCTGATCGCTACTTATTTTGCGAAAGATGCGGTGAGGTTGTTGGGATAGAGCGTATTTATACGGTAGAAAAGAGGGGTGTTAAAACGGAATTTATGTGAATAGGCAATGGTGAATGGTGAATATGATTTGTTTTGCATAATGGTAGTGCGATTCATCTTCAATCAAAACCATTTGTATGTTCCTTTCATTAAATCACCAGAAGCTAGACATTTATGGAACATCCAGATTATTTGTTCGTGAGTGTTACCGATTAACAAATTGTTTACCTGCTGAGGAAAGATATGGAATGATTTCGCAGATCAGAAGAGCTGCTTTATCCGTTCATTTGAATATAGCAGAGGGCGCTTCCAGAAAATCGAATGCAGAGAGAAAAAGATATTACGAGGTTGCAAGGGGGTCTGTAATTGAAATAGATGCAGCACTCGATGTTGCACTGGACTTATCGTATTTACAAAATATACAAACCGACAAACTGGGAACATTAATGATAACTTGTTTTAAAATGTTATCAGGAATGATAACAACAGAAAAATAGACCTATTCACCATTCACCATTGCCAATTGACAAAAAACATGTACGAAAAAAGTAAAGCCCTCTTCGAACGCGCACAACAATCCATCCCCGGCGGCGTAAACTCCCCGGTAAGAGCCTTTAAAAGTGTTGGCGGAACACCGTTATTTATAGAGAAAGCGAAAGGTGCGTATTTATACGATGCCGATGGAAATCAGTACATTGATTATATCGCTTCCTGGGGCCCCATGATACTGGGACATGCCTATGAACCGGTGGTAAAAGCCATCCAGGAAAAAGCGCTGCTCTCTACCTCTTATGGCGCACCCACTTTGTTGGAAATAGAAATGGCCGAGCTGATCAAAAGCATGGCGCCCAATGTAGACCTCATCAGAATGGTGAGCAGCGGTACTGAAGCCTGTATGAGTGCTTTGCGTTTGGCAAGGGGGTATACCGGCAAAAATAAATTCATCAAGTTTGAAGGGTGTTACCACGGGCATGCAGATGCATTCCTGGTAAAAGCTGGTAGCGGACTGGCCACTTTCGATATTCAAACCGTACCGGGTATTACAGCCGGTGTGGCCAATGATACGCTGACCTGTGCTTTTAATAACCTGGCCGCGGTGGAACAACTGGTGGCTGAAAATAAAAACCAGATCGCTGCCATTATCACTGAACCGGTGGTAGGTAATATGGGTTGTATTTTACCGCAACCCGGTTTTCTCGAAGGCCTGCGTACCATCTGCGACAGGGAAGGTATCGTATTGATCTTTGATGAAGTGATGACGGGTTTCAGACTGGCAGCCGGTGGTGCCCAGGAGCGTTTACAGATCAATGCCGACCTGGTTACCTATGGCAAAGTAATTGGTGGTGGTATGCCGGTAGGAGCTTTTGGCGGAAGAAAAGAGATCATGGAAAAAATTGCCCCGCTCGGTAATGTTTACCAGGCCGGAACCCTTAGCGGCAATCCCATTGCCATGATAGCCGGTTTTACCATGCTGAACGAATTAAAAGACAACCCGCAGATCTATACAGAACTGGATGCCAAAACCGCTTACCTGCACGATGGCCTCGCAACGGTACTCAAGGCTTCCGGTTTGCCTTATGTGATCAATCGCCTCGGTTCCATGATCAGTCTGCACTTCAGCGATCATGCCGTTACCGATTTTGCATCTGCCGCTTCGGCCAATAACCAGTTCTTCAATACCTTTTTCCACGCCATGCTGCAACGCGGTATTTACCTGCCACCTTCTGCCTATGAAAGCTGGTTCCTGAACAATGCTTTGTCGTATGCAGATCTGGATAAGACGATTGCTGCGGCGGCGGAGAGCCTGAAGTAGTGGCGTGAGTTTGTGAATAGGCAATGGTGAATTGTCAATACAAGACCTGATTTTGGTGTCTCAGCTTATTGATTGCGCGGAAAATCAGCAATTCAAAAAACTAAATATCTCTGCGATCCTCTGTTGCTCTGAGCCTCTGTGTTAAAAAATAAAGTAGATGCCATCAGGTAATTGTGATATAGTAGCGCTTTTCAATACAGAGGCTCGGAGCTAGGGAGTTACACAGAGAAAGGCAGCTGTTTTCACCACAAAAATGATTGACAATTCACGATTGCCCATTCACCATTGCCAAGCCAAGTTTCCCCACGCCTTCGTATCTTTAATCCATTATGAAAATCATCTTTTTCTCCGCCCAGCCTTACGATAAAGCGTTCTTTAACCGTTTCAACGATAGTGTCGGTTTTGAACTGGTGTATCATAAATCACAGCTGAATGAGCAAACGGCAGGTCTGGTAGATCGGGCGGAAGCGGTTTGTGTATTTGTAAACGATAAAGTAACCGCACTGGTTTGCCAGCAACTGGCCGATAAAGGAGTAAAAGTAATTGCACTCCGCTGTGCGGGTTTTAATAATGTGGATCTGGAAGCTGCCAAAAAACTGGGACTGAAAGTATGCCGTGTTCCCGCTTACTCGCCCGAAGCAGTGGCAGAACATGCGTTGGCCCTGATCATGACGCTGAACCGGAAAACACACAAAGCCTATAACCGGGTGCGGGAACAGAATTTTGCCCTGAATGGATTGCTTGGCTTTAACCTGCACGGTAAGTGCGTTGGCGTAATTGGTACCGGAAATATTGGCCAGGCTTTTTGCCGGATGATGATAGGCCTGGGCTGCCAGGTAAAAGCCTTTGACCTCATTGCCAATAAAGACCTGGAAGCGATGGGTGTTAGTTATCACCCATTGACAGAAATACTGCAAACCGATATCATTTCCCTGCATTGTCCGCTGAACGAACAGACCAAACACCTGATCAACGATACCACTATTGGTATGATGAAAGATGGGGTAATGCTGATCAACACCAGCCGGGGCGGATTGGTGGATACCAAAGCTGCTATCCAGGGACTGAAAGCCGGCCGGATCGGTTATCTGGGCATTGATGTGTATGAGCAGGAAGAACACCTGTTTTTCCGCGATTTATCGGGGGAAGTGATACAGGACGATGAAATTCAACGCTTAATGAGCTTTCCCAATGTACTGATCACTGCTCACCAGGCCTTTTTCACCGATGAAGCCCTGTCGCAGATAGCTACAACAACGTTAAATAACGTAGATCAGTTATTAAAAAACGGTATTTTGACTAACCGGGCAGCGTTATTAGTATAAATTTTATCTGATATTCGTATAAGCGAGAAAATGCGAAAAACAAACATGATCAAATTAACCCTACGTTTTGGCCTCATCTTAGCTGTATTCTTTGCCTTCCAGGCCTGTAAAAAAGAGTTCAGTGTAGAAAGAGGTGGCTTTAATGGCACGGCCCAGGGAGAACTGGTAGATTCGCTGGGAAACTGCAAATCGGCAGAAGTGAAGGGTGACTACAAAGTAGATACTGCATTGGTACCTACCTATAACTACGTAAATATCAATGTCAACTTTACCACGCAGGGTAAATACAAGATCTATTCCGATACCGTAAATGGTATGTGGTTCCTGGATTCCGGTTTTGCGGTAAGTACCGGCCCGGCTGTGATCAAGCTGAAAGGATATGGCACCCCCATCCTTCCCAAAACAACCGATTTTGTGCTGATCTTCAATAACAATATCTGTAGTTTCTCTGTTCCCGTATCCGGCAGCGGAACGGGTGGTTCAGGAGGCGGCACCGGTTCAGGTGGCGATTATTTCCCTACTACAGAAGGATCCAGCTGGGTATACCAATATGTTCCCAAACTGGGCACCATTGATACTTTTTCTGTAAAAGTAGCCGCCGGACAGATCGTACGCGATACCCTCAGTTATGCGCAGTTCGCTACCCGCCTGCAGGATACCTTCTATTTTGCCAAAGATGGCAAAGGCACGTATTATGCCTTAAGTACCGTAGACTTTGATTATACCCTGATATTTGATACGATCCCTAATTTCTTCATCAGTTACCCATTCCTGAAAGAGAGTGCCAATGTGGGCGAAAGCTGGTCGTCTACGGCACAGCCCGGTTACTGGACAGGTGGACAGAAAGGAACTGCCAAAGCCGTATTCACCATTATTTCCAAAAACACGAGTAACTATACCATTGGCGGAAAGCAATATTCCAATGTGATCAATGTGAAACGGGAGATCATGTTCCTGCCCGATAATGGAACCAGTTACCAGACACTGATGTCGGGAAACAGTTATTACGCAAAAGGATACGGCCTCATAGACCAGGTATTCAATACCACTCCTGCACAAAGTTTATCGCTGTTTAATGTACCGGTGATCAAATAAAAATATAAACCACCACTACGCTATTACAAAGCAGAAGCCCCGGCAAATAAGTCGGGGCTTCTGCTTTGTAAGTTATCATTCAATTAAAATATCTGTGTCTTATCATTCACCACGCTATCCGTTTCAATGGTATGGTGTTTTACTACTTCCTGTTTTTTGAAATAGCGGTTCTGAAATAAAAGAATTACGATCACACCGGTAGAAATAGAAGCATCCGCCAGATTAAATACAGGACGGAAGAATTCAAACTCTTCGCCACCATATAAAGGAACCCAGGAGGGGAAATGCGCATTGGTGATGATGGGGAAATAAAACATATCTACCACTTTTCCATGCAGGAAACCTGCATACCCACCTCCGGGCGGAAAGAAACGGGCCACATTCTGTGAAAAAGGATTGCTCTGCTCAAAAATGATCCCGTAAAACAGGCTATCGATCAGGTTGCCCAGTGCACCTGCGTAAATCAGGGCCGCACAGATGATAAATCCTTTGTGGTATTTCTTACGGATAAAATCGCGCAGCAGAAAACTACCCCAGATCACGGCTACCAGACGGAACAGCGTCAGGATGATTTTTCCAAACCCACCGCCGAATTTCCAGCCCCAGGCCATACCCTCGTTCTCTACAAAATGCAGGCGGAACCAGCTGCCCAGCACCTGGTGCTCTTCGCCGGCATAATAATTCAGCTTGATATAAAACTTCAAAGCCTGGTCGGCAAAAATGATCAGTAGTATCAGGAATATGATTTGTCTGGCTTTCACTGCATGTTTTTTATGGTGGGCAAAGATAGGGCTTTGTGGTATTTTGGAATTTGAGGGTCGGGAATTTGGGAAATCTTTGGAGGATGGTATACCATTACCCAACACGGAAAGGGTCTTATTCTTCGAGGTACACCCGCTTTACCCGCTGGCTGATACCCGTCATGATCTCATAAGCAATGGTTCCGGCCCATCTGGCCATTTGCTGCACAGGAAGGTGTTTGCCAAAGATCTCTACTTCCATGCCCTCTTTTACACCGGCAATCCCGGTTACATCAATCATGGTCATATCCATACAAACATTGCCTACCACGGGGGCTAACTCGCCATTCACATACACAGAAGCCCTGCCATTACCTAACTCCCGGCCAAAACCATCCGCATAACCGATCCGGATAGTGGCTATCAGGCTATCGCGCTGCAACACACCTTTCCGGTTATACCCCACACTCTCCCCCGCTTTTACCGGGCGTAACTGTGCAATGGTGGATCGGAGGGTTGCAACTGTCTGAAGCGAAAGGGTATCGCCATCGGCACTGTCTACCCCATATAATCCAATACCGAGGCGTACCATATCAAACTGGTATTGCGGGTAACGGAAAATGGCGGCCGTATTGGCGATATGCCGAACAAAATGATAACCCAGTATTTCCTGCAAGCTCTTACAGGCCTCGTTAAAACGGATCACCTGTGTTTCAGTAAAACGATCATGGTCGGCGGCTTCGCTGGCTACCAGGTGACTGAACACTGTTTTCACAGCCATTGTTTGTTGTGTATGTAAACGTTGTGCCAGTGCCGCTGCCTCCGCTACTTCAAATCCCAGGCGGTTCATGCCTGTATTGAATTTGATATGAACCGGGAACTGCTGTATCCCCTGCTGATCCAGGTAATGATGAAAAGCCTGGTAAATCGGAAATGAATAGATCTCCGGTTCCAGGTCGTAGCTAACCAGTGAATCAAAACCGGCGGCATCTACATTCATCACCATAATAGGCAGGCTGATACCGGCTTTTCGCAGTTCAACGCCTTCGTCTGCATAGGCCACTGCGAGATAATCCACTTTGTGAAACTGCAGGATGCGCGCTACTTCTGCACTGCCACTGCCATAACTGAACGCTTTTACCATGGCCATCAGTTTGGTGGCGGGCTTCAGCTGTTGCTGGTATTGTTTCAGGTTATGCACCATGGCAGTGAGGTTGATCTCCATCACCGTTTGGTGAACCTTCTGCTCCAGCATGGCCGAAATGCGTTCAAAAGCAAATACGCGGGCGCCTTTCAGTAAAATATATTCATTCGAGAAATCGTGTGTGCTTACCTGCTGGAGAAATGATTCTGTAGATGGATAGATCTCAATTTTATCCAGCACAGCAGAAGTATGAAACAGTTCCTTACACCGGCTGATAGCGGGACCAATCCCAATGAACCGATGAATGCCCCGCACAGTCAGCTGCGCGGCTATATCGCGGTACAAAGCTTCTTCATATTGTCCCGACTGCAGAATGTCAGAAAGAATCAGCGTAGTACGGTGTGTACCCGCCTGCTGCTGCAGATGTTCGATTGCCAGATCAAGGGAGGAGAGATCGTTACTGTAACTATCGTTGAGCAGGTAACAGTTATTACTCGCTTTTTTCAGCTGCATGCGCATATCTACCGGTTCCAGCAACCGCATCCGTTCGCTGATAACCGATGCCGGATAATTCATCTGCAGCATCACAGACCAGCAGGTAATGGCATTATCCATAGAAATACGGTCGGTGAAGGGGATGGTAATCGTTACTGTTTCTCCGCGATACAGGGCAGAGATCAGGGTACCGTTCTCGGTTCTCTGTTCGGCAGTTACAGAAAGGGTAGCCGCAGAGTCGCGGCTCCAGGAAAAGAAATCCTGTGTGGCTGCAAAGAAATTTTTATCGGCGCCATCCGGATCCAGCTGGCTCTGCAAACCATCTCTGCCAAACACGAGTGAGTGGCTGTTCCGGAATAACATCGCTTTTTCCATGGCTTTCTGCCGCAGGTTTTCAAACCCTTCGCTATGCGGATCTGCCAGATTGGTAAACACGCCGGTAGTGGGTTGTATAATAGCAGCCAGATGCTCCATCTCGCCGGTGGTAGAGATACCCGCTTCAAAAATGCCGAGCGTATGCCGCTCATGTAACTGCCAGACACTCAGGGGTACGCCTACCTGCGAATTATAGCTTCTCGGACTTCTTACAATCACATGGTCATGTTGTAACAACTGGTAAAGCCATTCTTTAACAATGGTTTTTCCATTACTACCGGTAATGCCAATGACGGGGATGGAGAAACGACTGCGGTGATACGCTGCCAGTTGCTGTAAGGCCTGCAGTACATTCTCTACCTGCAAAAAACAGGCATCGCTGTAAGGCGAATGATCAAAACCCTTCCGTACCACAAAATTCCTGACACCACGTTCATATACTTCTTTGATGAACTGGTGCCCATCGCGCCGCGGACCGCTGATGGCGAAGAAAAGTGATGTAGCCGGGAAAACGATCTTACGACTGTCTATCAGCAAATGTTCCATCGGGGCATCAGCCTGTATGTTTGCGTCTGCCCGGAGAATCTGTACAATATCCTGAATACGATAAGCCAAGTATATAAGTAGGTTTTATAAAGTTCCGTCATTCACTTCTTCGGGTGTTCCTTTTTTGGTCTTGAACATGGAATAAAATATGGATCCCGAAATACAAAGCATGATCACACCCAGCGAAAGAAACACCTGGGATGATTTAGACATCCACATACTCAGGTAATGTTCTCCCAGCATCTTTACACCAATAAATACCAGTACAATGGCGATCCCCTGTTGCAGGTAATCGAATTTACTAACCGCACCTCTCAAGAGAAAAAACAGGGAGCGGAGTCCCAGCACCGCAAAAATATTGGAAGTATAAATCACCAGCGGGTCTTTGGAAATACCCATCACCGCAGGAATAGAATCCAGTGCAAATACCAGGTCAATGGCAGCCAGTAATACCACTACCACAAACAGGGAAGTATATACAGGTTTACCATTTTCACGCATCACATATTTGCCATCACCATCGTGGTTTACCAGGGGAAGGAATTTTTTCAGGAACTTATATACTTTGGAATCATGCGGATCAAATTCTTCATCCTCATTGCTCGTAAACATTTTATATCCGGTATATACCAGGAAAACACCAAACAGGTAAAGGATCCAGGAGAACTTCGCTACCAAAACCACCCCTACCGTAATGAATATGATCCGGAACAGGATCGCCATCAGGATGCCTACGAGTAATACCCGGGGATAATGTTTTTCTTTCACACCAAAGGATGCAAAGATGAGAATGAACACGAAAATATTATCAATACTCAGGCTCCATTCCATCAGGTAAGCACTCAGAAATTCCAGTGCCAGTTGCGAGCCTGTAACAACCAGCCCGGTCTTTGTATCAACCGATTCAGCAGCCAGCGAAGGACCTTCTATCCACATGAACACAAAAAACACCAATGCCAGTCCCACCCAGAAAACCGTCTGGTAAAAAGCCTGTTTAATGGTTACGCTTTGGTTTTTTTTACTGAGTAATCCCAGATCAAATACCAGGGCTATAACCAATACAATCGCAAATACTAAATAAACAAGTTGGTGGGTAGACATGCAAAGGATTTAATGCGAAGTGTAAATATAGGCAGACTGGCCCAATCCGTCAGGACTGGTACTGCTTTTTCCGGCGCCACTGAAAAACAAGACCGAATGCGATAATAACAAGCAGGGGCAGCACAATATTCAGGAACTGCCAGAGGCTTTTCTGCTCAGCCACTTTGGTTTTATCAAGCAGTCGCAGCACAAAATCCTTGTTCCGGCTTTCGAAGAGGTTGTTTCTGCTAACGAGGTAATCGATGGAGTTAAGAAAGAACTCCCGGTTGGCAAAACGGTAATTTTCCAGCGGCAATAACCCCATGGGCAAGGGACCCGCCGTTTGGCTGATGGAATTGGTTACAATATCTGCATCGGCCACCACGATCTGTTTGCCTTCTTTGACGGCATGCGCCAGGTAAGGTTTTCCGGTAACACGTTGTACAGAATCCATTACCTGCTGACTGAGACGATTACTGTATAGCGAGTTAAACTTACCTTCCAGCAGAACGGCTACGGGTACATAACTTTTGGTGAAAGAGAGCAGGTCGTTATCATCTTTTACACTGTTGATGGAAACGATAGCGGGTGAGCTGATGCGCCGGCTATTGGTATCGCTGGTCAACAGAATGGTTTTGCGGATGCCGGGTGCTTT
>SCVK01000213.1 GCA_004297075.1 Chitinophagaceae bacterium | reverse complement strand
TTTTTACCGGAAAGATGCCATGATCCTCGATCTCCGTTACAACACCGGTGGTAATGTACACGATGAAGTGTTGAAATTCCTGAGCCAGCGTACTTACCTGAACTGGAAATACAGGGAAGGAAAACTGTCGCCACAATCTAATTTTGGTCCGGCAGACAAACCCATTGTGCTCCTGATCAACGAACAATCTTTGAGCGATGCAGAAGTAACCGCTGCCGGTTTTAAGGCACTGAAACTGGGTAAGATCATCGGAATGGGCACTTACCGCTGGATCATTTTTACCAGTGGTGCCGGACTGGTAGATGGTTCCTTTGTACGCCTGCCGGGCTGGGGCTGTTACAGTATTGATGGGAAAGACCTGGAACTGACAGGTGTGGATCCGGATATCCAGGTAGGCATGAATTTCGAAGACCGCATCAACAAACGCGATCCGCAATTAGACAGGGCTATTGAAGAGATCCTGAAACAGTTGAAATAAGTACAACTTATATCAGTCAATGTATCAGCCGCCGGAATTTTCCGGCGGCTTTGTTTTTAGGGATGTGATTGTATAACGGGTAGCCACTAACTTTATACTATGTTGCCAGACATCCTGAAAAAATATCAAAAAGAATTTCAGCCGGTTGTAGCTTTTGATCCGGAGAAAGACAGCCTGTTACTGTTGGATTTTACGGAAGCCAATACATCCCTTACTGCAGCGATAGTAGAAGATACGCAGCTGTTCAGTAATCATATAGAGCGGCAACTTACAAACGCCGGTGCTTTATACGGCATTGGCGGTTATAATGAACATAGAACGGTGTACAGCAGAAGCCGTGTATTTGATGCACCCGATGACGAAGAATCCCGCCGCCTGCACCTGGGTGTAGATATCTGGGGCACTGCGGGTACAGCCGTTTTTGCTCCGTTGGATGGGATCGTACACAGTTTTGCTTTTAATGATCAGTATGGCGATTATGGTGCCACGATTATTCTGCAGCACCAATTGGATGGTTGTCCGTTTCACACATTGTACGGCCATCTCTCCTTACAGGATCTGACAGGCATCACAGAAGGCAAACCCATCCGTGCCGGAGAAAGGATTGCGCATTTTGGGGAACCGCAGGAGAATGGTCACTGGCCGCCCCACCTCCACTTTCAATTAGTGATAGACCTGGAAGGTAAAAGGGGGGATTATCCGGGTGTTTGTCAATTCAGTAAACGGGCACAATATCTCGCCAACTGTCCCCACCCGGATCTCATACTGGGGATGTTGACCCATGCCAGAAAATAAACATCCTATTTTGTTGTGTACAGTTTTACCAGTTCCTCCCATTCATCTGCGAGGGAACTGTTGCAGGGCGATTGGCCTGCCCTGCTGTACCAATAACGGGCATTCCCTGCATCGCCTTCCTTGCGGTGCAGGTAAGCATGTACATGGGCCGCATCCCTATCGGTGAGGTCGTTGATGAGATCGTGTGCTTTGTTCCAGTTCCCTTTCGCATCATACCATAAAGCACCAAGCACGGGACTCATTCCAGCGGGAGGTTCTGCATGGCGCAGACTTTCCCTGAAACTTTGTTGATCCATATATTAAAAATAGAAAAAGGGCAGGAATATTCCTGCCCCGATCGGTTGCTTGCTTGTATAGATTTGTTTACCAGGGAAGTTCAGCTCCGAGGTGGATGTATTTGCCTGTAGGACCGTCTTCTTTCATCAAAGCCAGTTCTACAGAAGTTTTGGCGCCGTCTATCACATGCATGGGTGCTGCATCAGAACCCATATCTGTTTTTACCCAACCCGGGTGAGCGGAGTTTACTTTGACCTTAGTGCCGCTCAAAGATGCTGCTAAATGCACGGTATAGGCATTGAGCGCTGTTTTGGAA
>SCVK01000212.1 GCA_004297075.1 Chitinophagaceae bacterium | reverse complement strand
ATTAGGGTGTTTTAGGTCTATTTTAACGGGTTGTGAACTTGGTATACCCAATCTTCGTTCCAAATACTACCTTTGCCGCTCAATAAAATCTAGTATGAAGACGGACAAGAATACGGTCATCGGTTTTGTTTTGCTTGGCCTTTTGTTTTTTGCTTATTTCTGGTTCAGCAATAAACAGCAGAATGAAATGCTGGCAATCAAACAAAAGCAGGAAGATTCCATCAGGCGGGTGGCTGCTGCCAATATCAAAGCAGCTGATACCCTTACTGCCAGGATCGACTCTCTGCACAGGGATTCTGTTTCCCGCGTGTCTGCTGCCGGCGATTTTACCACAGCGGCTATCGGTACCGAACAACTGGTTACCCTGGAAAACAAAGTAATGAAAGTTACTTTCTCCAACAAGGGTGGCCAGGTGCGCAAAGTGGAACTGAAAAATTATAAATCAGCTGTAGATGGTAAACAAGTGGTACTGTCTGAACAAAGCCAGATCGGTTATGCCATCAATACTTCTGCGAACCAGTCTGCGCAGACCAATAACCTTTTCTTTGCAGCTTCACAGCCTGTAACCAATGCAGATAAAAGTCAATCGGTCAGCTTTACCCTTACCGGTGCCAATGGCGAAACAGTGACGCATCAGTATATCCTGAAAGAAGATAATTATATGCTCGACTGGAATATATCCATGAACGGAGCGGATAAATTGCTGAGCCAGGGTTTACTGAATGTGAACTGGCGTGCAGAAACCTTCCAGCTGGAGAGAACCACCGATTATGAAAGACAGATGTCGAATATCTGTTTCTCAGAAGGCAATGAGTTCGATTATATCTCGGCCAAGAACGAATGGAAATTCGAAAAACCCATTCAGTGGGTAAGTGTGGTACAGCAGTTCTTTAACAGCACACTGGTGGCTAAAAATAATTTCACTACCGGTCAGATCCACTGGAGCCGCAAAACAGATTCTACCAAAGGACTCGCAACGGCCGATGTATCACTGCAGGCCAAACTGCCCGTCAGTGCTTCGCTGAGTGTTCCTTTTCAGTTGTACTATGGTCCTAGTGAATATGGGATCCTGAAAAACCAGGCCCCTGAAATGGACAAGATCGTGAACCTGGGACGTGACATGTATTCTTTCGTTCGTCCGATCAACAAATACATTATCATGAATGTGTTTGATTTCTTTGCAGGGTTTGTAAAGAATTATGGCTGGGTGGTATTGTTGCTTACACTGTTCATCCGGATAGTAACCGCTCCTCTTACTTACAGCAGTTACCTGAGCGGAGCCAAAATGAAAGTGCTGCGTCCGGAACTGGATGAGTTAAAAAAGAAATTCGGCAGCGACCAGCAGGGTTTTGCCATGGAGCAGATGAAATTATTCCGCGAAGCAGGGGTTAACCCGCTGGGTGGATGTATTCCTGCCCTCTTACAGATCCCTATCTTCTTTGCCCTGTATAGTTTCTTTAACTCGAATATCAGTCTGCGCGGACAGGAGTTCCTCTGGAGCCATGACCTGTCTTCGTACGATTCCATTGCACACCTGCCTTTCACGATCCCGGCATTTGGCGATCATATCAGTTTGTTCACCATCACGGCGGTGGCCACCAGTTTCCTGATTTCGATTTACAATATGAGCATGACACCCACACAGGATAATCCGGCACTGAAATACATGCCGTATATCTTCCCGTTCATGTTATTATTCATCTTTAACAAACTGCCTTCGGCACTTACCTGGTACTATACAGTATCTAACGTAGTAACGCTGGGATTACAGTTTGTGATCCAGAATTATATCATCGATCATGATAAGATCCTGGCTAAGATTGAGGTAAAAAGGAAAACGCCCAAGACCAAGAGCAAATGGCAGGAGCGTTATGAGCAGATGATGGAGAGCCAGAAAAAGCTTCAGGACCTGAAGGATAAGACACAAAAGAAGAAATAAACATACCTGTAACCGGATCGGGGACTGTTGCAATGGATTTGATCCGTTTCAATGGTCCCCGGTCTTATTTAACAATACCCGGCCTTTATTTTGAGTATCTTCGGAGAGAACTATTCATCTGAAAATAAGTATACATGAAGCTTTTTACCCTCGTTTTACTGGCAGTGTCTGTAAGCTTTACGCAGGTACATGCGCAAAGGGTTATAGCTGATTGCAGTGTCAGCTATGCCATCAGTGCCGAAGACGGCAGTGCGGATAAAGATGTAACGGAATCGCTGAAAGCCAGCACCAAGAATGTCTATATCAAGGGAAATGACAGCCGTACCGACCTGGTGAGTCCTACTTTTACCCAGTCCCTGATCTATAACAAATCAACCGGTTCTGCCGTGATCCTGCGGGAGTTCGGTAATAACAGGTTTATGACGAAACTGGATAATGCGAGATGGAAGGAAGAGAACAAAAAATATGATGGCATGACGGTAATCCTATCGGCCGAAACCAAAACCATACTGGGCTATGAATGCAAAAAAGCCCTGATGCAGTTGAAAGACGGCGCTGTATTTACACTTTATTATGCCACAGCCATTATCCCTTCTGTAAAAGAGTTTGAGTACCAGTTTAAGGACATACCGGGTTTTGTGCTCGAATTTGAATCGCAGGAAGCTGAAGGGAAAAAGATCAGGTATACTGCCTCGAAAATCAATCTTAGCCCTGTACAGGCTTCACGTTTCGACATCCCCGTAAGCGGATACCGTATCCTGAATTAGTTTTGAGGAGGAGCAGGCGTTTTGAATTTGGGCGCCTTTACTTTGAACTTATAAGGATACACATAAGTGGTGTTCCCGTTATCAAAACGCAGCATGGAACTTACTTCAGACCCGGAACCGTTCTCTTTGGTTAGAGAGGTAGAAGGTCCTTTGTATTGCAGGCTTGATTTAAGCGAAGAGAAGGAAAGACTTTTGTGCGATAAAGAACTCAGGTGTTTGAAAGAGTATTTACTGCTTCTGGTCTTTTCATCAGTGATGCCAGTGAATGAGAATGCCGCATAAGCTACCTGTATACCCATCAGCAGAAGGGCAATAAAGGCGACTTTTTTACTATTTTGGCGAATACTCATTTTTACAAAAATACTCTTTTCTTAAATATCAGACAATTCTGATTTTATTAACAAACGTTAACAAGTCCAAAAAGTTACTAAAAACCCCAAAAAAGCTGGTTTTTTATCATAAATTGTATAAACCTAATAGCCATGCGAGAAAATCCGTATCGCGAAGACCGCGAAGAGCTAAAAGAACTACTCAGGCAGTACCAGAATCTCAAGAATGGCCGAACCCATGCTTTCCTCGAAGAGGATGCTTTTGAGCGTATTATCGACTATTACGACGAAAAAGACAACCTTCCGGAGGCACTCGAAGCCGCCGAGACCGGTTTGTCGCAATTTCCCTATTCTTCCCAGTTAATGATCAAAAAAGCCGACCTGTTACTGGCTACCCGTAAATACCGGGAAGCGCTGGATATACTGGAAGTGGCGGAATTGTATGACAGCAGCGACCTGAATTTATATATATTAAAAACAGATGCGTATCTGGCGCTGGATCAACAGGCCAAAGCGGTAGAACTGCTGGAAGCTGCCTTACATCTGTTTGAAGGGGAGGAAAAAATAGACCTGCTGTTCGAACTGGCCGATGTATATGATGATTATGAAGAGTTTGACAAGGTATTTGACTGTCTGAAACTGATACTGGAGGAAGAGCCGAACAATGAGGAAGCTTTGTATAAGATCTGTTTCTGGACCGATTTTACGGGCCGGAACGAGGAAAGTATCCGTTTACACCAGCAGATCATTGAGGAATTTCCTTTCAGCGAGCTGGCCTGGTTTAACCTGGCTGCCGCTTTCCAGGGATTAAAGCTCTATGAAAAATCGATCGATGCCTATCAATATGCAGTAGCTATTGATGAAAAATTTGATTATGCTTACCGGAATATGGGAGATGCTTACCTGCGCCTCCGCAAATACAAGGAAGCCATTGAAGTGCTGGAAAAAGTGCTGGAGCTGACCCGTCCGGAAGACGTGATTTATGAAGCCATCGGCCATTGTTATCACCGGATGGAGAATTATGCGCAGGCAAGGTTTCATTATAAAAAAGCGGTGCACCTGAATCCGGATGATAGCAAACTGCATTATAAAATTGCGGTTACCTATATGCTGGAAGAGCAATGGCAGCCGGCTATCAGGCAATTAGAGAATGCCATGCGCATTCACCGCACAGTACCGGAGTATAACCTGGCCATGGGCGAATGTAAAATGCACCTGCAACAATTCAAAGATGCGATCCAGTATTTTGGAACTGTGGTGCGGCATAAGCCCAAAAATGTAGCTGGCTGGGAAGCCCTGATCCGTTGCCTTATCAAAGCCGAACTGTATGAAGAAGGAATTGAACAATGTATCGCTGCCATGAAAGCCACAGATGGTAAAGCGGTATTCCTGTTTTATTACAGCACAATACTTTTTGCACTGGGTAAATCCAAAGATGCTTTGCAGAAACTGGAAATGGCCATGGAGAAAGCACCGCGTCAACTGAAGAAATTCATCGATCTCAATCCCGCCATCCTGCAGAATAACCAGGTAGTGGATATTGTGGCCCGCTACAAAAAAGGGAAAAAGATTTGATAAATTTCTGGTAGTCATCAGATTGTTGAATCCTACACTCGCCCGTTTCACGTATTTTTGCGCCGGAAAAAAGTTTGTAACCCATGAATTTTACCCTTACCCAGATCCCCGAACGCACCGCACAGCCCAGAACATCAGGATTAACCATGGTGATGGACAAAGGACTCAGCATTAACGAAGTACATGATTTTATCAGCGTAACAAGACCGCATATTGATATTGTAAAGCTGGGTTTCGGAACTTCGTTTGTAACACCGAATCTGCGTGAGAAGATTGAAGTATATCATTCCCATAATATTCCTATTTATTTCGGTGGAACTTTATTCGAAGCCTTTCTGATCCGTAACCAGTTTGATGATTATATCGCTGTGTGTAAGGATTATGGCATTTCTTATGTAGAAGTAAGTGATGGTTCCATCAGTATTCCGCATGCCGAGAAATGCGGGTATATCGAGAAGCTCACCAAACATGCTACCGTGCTGAGCGAAGTGGGCAGTAAGGATGCGGCACATATCATTCCTCCCTACAAATGGATCGAACTGATGCGTGCCGAACTGGAAGCCGGTTCTTCTTATGTGATTGCTGAAGCCCGGGAAGCGGGTAACGTAGGTATTTATCGCGGAAGTGGTGAAGTAAGAGAAGGGCTGGTACAGGAAATTCTTACGCAGATCCCTGCTGAAAAAATCATCTGGGAAGCACCACAAAAAGCCCAGCAGTTGTATTTTCTGGAACTGATCGGCTGTAATGTGAATCTCGGTAACATCGCACCCAATGAAGTTATTCCATTGGAAGCGATGCGGATTGGTTTGAGAGGAGACACGTTTGATCTGTATCTCAATAAAAAATAAGTCATGCGCCGTTTTGGTCTGTTGGGATACCCGCTGTCGCATTCTTTCTCACAGAAATATTTTACTGAAAAATTTGCCCAGCTGGGTCTCACTGATTGTGTGTACGAGAATTTCTCGTTGCCCAACATCGAAGAACTGGCGCTTGTATTGCAGGAAAAAAAAGACCTCTGCGGTTTTAATATCACCATCCCCTATAAAAAACAGGTACTCTCTTTTCTGGATGAAGTTTCGCCCGTAGTAGCGGCCATCGGTGCCTGTAACTGTGTTCAGATCAAAGCAGGGAAATTAACCGGGTACAATACCGATGTGGTAGGATTTGAAGAATCGCTGAAACCCTTTCTGCAACCGCATCATACAACAGCGTTGGTATTGGGAACGGGCGGTGCCTCCGCTGCAGTGGAATATGTGTTACACAAACTCGGTATCAGTGTTCAGTATGTTTCGCGGGTAACTTCGGGTAATGCGATTGCGTATGAACAGGTGGATGAAAAGATACTGGCTACCCATCATTTACTGATCAATACCACTCCATTGGGTATGTATCCGAACCTAACGGAATGCCCGGACCTGCCTTACCGCTTTCTTACCCCTCAACATCATTTATACGATCTGATTTATAATCCTGCCGAGACCCAATTCCTGGCTAACGGGAAAGCTCAGGGTGCCACCACGCAAAACGGACAGGAAATGCTGATCCTACAGGCAGAAGAGAGCTGGCGGATCTGGAACAGCTGATCAGCTGCCAGCTAATTTTGCAATTACTTCCTGTGGTACCGCGGTTTTTTTCTTCAGCGAATAATCATAACACATCATACCGGTTTTGGCCTTGCCAGCCAGCAATAACCCGTTATCCTGTAGTACTTCCATTTTGTATAGAAGATCAAAACCCAGTTTGTCAAAACCGGTTGCGGTAACGGAGATCTTTACTTCATCGCCATAATTGAGTTCTTTTTTGAATTCGATGGCCACATCGGCCATGATCAATCCCACACCGCCGATGGATAGTTCCCGGTAACCGTGTGAGAGAAGAAACTGTTGCCGGGCTTCCTGTATCAGCGAGAGAAAACTGTCGTTACCCACATGTCCGCCGTAATTCAGGTCCGTTACCCGTATGCGAAGGGTAGTGGCAAACAGAAAGGTTTCGGGCAGGTCTATCTTGATCCGGTTCATATTACAGGCTGTGTAAAAATTGAATGAGTTGGGTAACGGCTTTCTGGCGGTGACTGTATTGGTTCTTTTCTTCCATCGTCATTTCTGCAAAAGATTTGTCTGCACCATCGGGAATAAAAACAGGATCATAGCCAAAACCTTTGTTTCCCTGCTGGTCTTCGGTTATTTTTCCTTTGCAGATGCCTTCAAACTGGTATTCTTTGTTATCATGGATCAGTGAGATGACCGTTCTGAACTGCGCCTGCCGGTTGGTGTTTCCCTTGAGTTTGGCCAGGAGTTTATCGATGTTCTGCTGAAAATCCCGGCCATCTCCTGCATAACGGGCACTTTTTACGCCAGGTTCTCCGTTCAGGGCTTCCACTTCCAGTCCCGTGTCTTCACTAAAACAGTTCTGTTTCGTAAGCCGGTGAATGGTCTGCGATTTTTCGGTAGCATTGGCTTCCAGCGTATCATGCGGTTCGGGAATATCGATATCAATACCTGCTTCCTGTAATGTAACGATGTCAAAAGTGGGGCCGGTTAAACTGCGGAGTTCCGTTACTTTATGCTGGTTATTGGTGGCGAAGATCAGTTTGGTCATAACAGGGACTTTTCTATGCGGATCGTATCGGATGGAATTTATACGTTGAACATCTTTTTTAAACAAAGCCAGAGTTTACTTTTTTCGAGTTTGGCTTCCTGGCTGGTACCCAGCATTTGATCCAGCGGGGGGGCCAGGAGGATTTGGCAATTGTCGTATTTCTGCACCTGGTAATGAGGGATGGTGAAGGGTAGAGCCACTTGAGCGGCCGTTACGCCAAACAGGAGCAGAAATGCCGGTTGCAGTTTTTCTTTCAGCAGTGGGTAACTTACCGGGTCGTTCTGGTAATTTACGATGGCTACATCTCCCAGGTTCAGTTTACAGGCCCCGAGAATAGCGGAAAGGAACTGAAGTGAATCATCCTGCAGGTATACCGCTTCCTTTTCGCTGACCAACAGCGTAATTTTTCGTAAATTGCTTCCCAGAAACCACTGACGTTCGCTTGCCGGAGCCTCCGGTCTGGATACTTTTCTCTCTGTTTCCAATGCATCCTGGGTAATAACAAGGCTGTTTTTATACAGATCGGCAAGCAGGAAATCGGGTAACCGGGTATTTTCTTCATTCATACCGTTGGAAATATTAACAGTTGTTAGTTTTTAAATTTTTTGTTTATTTGCGTCAAATATAAAACTATGGTAGCAGCAGCAGACATAAAGATCACGAAAGTTGAAACGAGTAAATTAACCGGAACCCAACTGGAGAATCTCCCTTTTGGCCGCTATTTCACCGACCATATGCTGGAAGCGGATTATGAGAATGGTGAGTGGAAGAACGTGGAGATCAAACCTTACCAACCCCTGTTGATGGAACCTTCGCTGGCGGCCCTGCATTACGGGCAGGCCATTTTTGAAGGCATCAAAGCCTATAAAGACGCAGCGGGTAACGCGGCAATTTTCCGTCCGTTCGATAACTTCAAACGGTTCAATATTTCTGCCGAAAGAATGCAGATGCCTACCGTACCCGAAGAAATTTTTATTGAAGGAATGCGTCAGTTGATTGCGCTGGATAAAAACTGGATCCCTTCTCTGCCCGAACATTCCCTGTATATCCGTCCCTTTATGTTTTCTTCAGATCCGGTGATCGGCGTAAAACCTTCTGAGACCTATAAATTCATGATCATCCTCAGCCCAACCGGCCCTTACTACGCAGCTCCCATGAAGATCTATGTAGAAGAAACCTATACCCGTGCAGCACCCGGTGGTGTTGGTTTTGCCAAGAATGCCGGTAACTACGGCGCCAGCATGCATGCTACTGCTTTGGCCAAACAACAGGGTTATGACCAGGTATTGTGGACCGATGCTTTTGAACACAAATACCTGCAGGAAGTAGGCACCATGAATGTTTTTTTTATCATTGGTAATAAAGCCATAACCCCTTCGCTGGAAGATGGTACGATACTGGCGGGCGTTACACGCGACAGTGCCATAACCGTTTTAAAGGAAATGGGACTGGAAGTGGTAGAAACAAAGATCAGTGTTGATGAATTGATCGAAGCGCATAAGTCCGGCCAGCTACGCGAAGTATTTGGTACCGGAACCGCTGCCACCATTTCGTTGATTAAAGAACTGAAGTATAAGGACTATGTAATGCATTTTAACACAGATGCCTGGGAAGTTGCCCCTGAACTGAAAAAACGCCTGAATGCCATCCGTAACGGTGAAGTGCCGGATACACATGGCTGGCTGGTTAAAATATAAGCGTCATTTTATTGGCCGCAGATGCACGGTTTAGCCGCGTATCTGTGGCTTTTTTTTGCTCAGTCCTTGATGAACTTCCGGCTGCTTACTTCCTTGCCACAACGCAGTTCCAGCAGGTAAATCCCTCTGAGCAGCTCTCCCACGGGAACCAATATCTTTCCTTCCTTTACCATACCGAGCGAAACGGCTTTTAATGGCTTGCCTGATAAACTCAGAATTCTGAGAGTGGTATTGGCTTTCTCTTCTGCTACAAACGAAACCTGCAACTGGCTACTAACCGGTACCGGGCTCATGTTAAGCCTGATTTTTTCATGCCCTATACTGTCTGTCATTTTTTTGCGGCTGCTGATCTCAAAACGTTGATTGCCCTGTGTGGCAGTATCCGTGGTAACGGAGAAAGCATAACTACTGTCTTTGGTAAGCGGCATCCATTGGTTCAGCCATTTGTCGTGCAACATCAGTGTATTGCCGGGCGGCAAACTGGCGGCACTTACCCGGATGCGGAATGCTTGGGGTTGTTTGCTTTCGATACCGAGTGTGATGGTGGATGTATTGTTGTAAGGCCTTGCATCGATCGAAAGCATTTTTCCGATTTGTAAAAGACTGTAAAAGTTGACTTCATTGTTGAGTAGTTTTGCCGCATCATTTTTGTCGATACCCCAACGGGCGCTATCCAGCTGTACCAGCAGCAGCCGGTCCCAGAAAATAGTATCTGTTTCGAGTCTCAGCTCCACATAATACCATTCATCTGTTCGGATAGAGGGAACGGTATCCGGCGCAGGAACCGCCGATTTACTGTTTTCACTAAATAATAACTGCTGTGCCGCATCCGCATGAGTGGTAATGAGGAAAGCGCCAAATTTGGGTACTATGTTTTTTATGATGAACGGATAACTGGTATACCCACCTTGTTTTCCCTGCAGCGGATTCCACAACCAGTAATGCCGGCTGATTCCGGCTGTTCTGCCAACCCGTGAAAGATCGATATTGGCGAGGTAAGGGTTACCAATACTATGATAGGTTCCTGTGGCACTGGCCGGCAGTATTTTTTCCCTGTCGCCAATTTTGATTTCGCCTTTGTATCGTAATCTTACCGGCAGTGGCAGATAGGTTCCATTGCTGCCGTCACCGGCGGGTGTACCATCCAGTCCCTGTCCGGGTTGACCCCTTACCAGTAACCGGATACCTTCCATCGGGTTCCAGGCGTTTTCATTTTTGCCATTGGTGTCTGTGAAGGGTAACCATCCGGCTTCCACACCCGTGGAATCGTTAGCCTTGTGGTGATCAAAATAAAAAGCGGATGCTGTATTGGTGTGGGTAGGCGTAAATCCGCTGAGGCTGCCTCCTTCTCCGGTAATAGCTATGCTGTCTTTGATCATGTTAAGGCCAATCGGATGCGAAAAAGGATGGGACAGTAGCCGAAAACTTCGCCTTCCCCCCCTGATCAGTTCTGTAGCCATCATATCTCCCTCAATGCTGGTTGCAGCGGCAGAAGGTCCAATCGTAGCATCCTCCTTCAACCATACCTGGTTGTGTGTATAGAGTTTGCCGGCATTTAGTTTTAGCGAGCCGGTAATGAGAATGGTATCTGTAACGAGTAATCCATTCGGATTATTCACGATTAGATGATTAATGGTGGACTGCCTGACATTTTTTCCGGAAACCAGCTGCATTGATTGTCCACTGAATACCAGTGTACCTTTCTCAGCCTGTAGTTGCCCGGCATCCGCTTCCAGGTTCCCATACACCTGTAAAATGCCATTGATCCGGAGAGAAGTATTGTTTGCGATTACCAGTTGATGACAGCTGGCTGTATCATTGATTTGTGGCTGGTGTAAAGTGGCAGGATATACGAATACATCTGTTGCAGCGGTGGGGATGAGGGAACCGCACCAGTTACCTGACTGGTTCCAGTTGCTGTTATCCGTGCCCAGCCATAATCCATTTTTCAGGGAGATGATTTTTGCGGTACGGCTGCTATCCACACAACCGCCCGACCGCACCATTCTGCGAAACCAGTTGGTGGCTATAAGGTTGGCAGGTTGATAATGAACGGTTTGAAAATTACCTGCTGCCTGGCTGAAATTGGTAGAGTCTGATGAAGACGCTGTTTGCCAGTAAAAAAGATGCTGGCCGTTTCCTCCGGTGGGAGAGGTGCCTTGTAATAACGGTACTGTTTTATCCGCACAAACCACTTCAGGCGCACTGATCTGGTTGTTGTGGATGGAAGGGGTTATCTGGATGTATATTTTTTTCTGCGTGGTATTTACTCCATCGCTGATAGTGATGGTTAGTGTATCTATACCTGTAGCAGCTGTAATGGGTTTGTAACTGATTCCTGAAAAAAGTATTTTTTTACCTGTGCTGGTAGTCGTGAATTTTTTAAGAGAAATCCAATCGGTTTTACTACCCGCCTGTATCCCTCCATACACTGTTTCACCACTTTCTTCATCGTTAATAGTTAACCATTCTGCCAAAGAAACAGAAGGGCTGTTTTCGCAGATCAGCAATGAATCGGTTGTATTGAAAAATTCAGGCGATACAGCATCTATCCTGATTCCTGCAGCCAGTCCGGCTGCGTAAGTAAGCATTGCCTGGTTGCCGATACTATCCTGCAGATTATTATCGGCAGCTGATAATGACGTGCCCATGCTGACCCCGTTTTTATCAAGATCTCCCGGTTGAATCCGGTAGCTGAATAATAATTGAAATAAGTTCTGATTTCTTTGATGAGCCAGTTTTTTTTGCTGGCTTCCGATTCTCAGTGCGAGGAATACCGTATCTTTTTCTGCAACAAAAACAGGTTTTGAAAATGTGACGATGAATGAGAGCGAATCCTCTCTTCCATACAGTTTATTGGCCGGCAATTCGATTGTTTTGATGAAAGGAGCGATGGCATCGATCTGTATTTTTCCGTTGTTGAAAATGGGCGCAAAACTTACTGGTGCAGGATATCCTTTTTCATCTGTGATCATATTAGCACTGAGACTGATGGTGCCTGCCACTGAAATTCCGTCTGTATCTTCTTCTCCTGCCTGCACCTGGTAAAGAAAGGAGAGTGCTGTTGTTCCCGTGCCCATGCAGTAATAAGCTCTCCGATTTGTTTTGCCGATAATAATGTTGAGATAGGGAAGTGTTTCGGTGCCGGTTACAAAAACATTTTCTGAATAATTTACAACGAAAAGTAACGAGTCTCCTGCTGCGTATACACGTTCTGCCGGCAATTTTAATGCTGTTACAATAATTGTGGGTGGATTGATCCGGATCATACTCATAGAAGCTATATTATGCAGCACGGTATCTATGGGGTTACCAATTGAATCACGGATGGATTGTTCGTTGTTAATGAGGGGAGAAAGGGGTTTGATGCCGTCTGTATCCCGATCATCTGGCTGAATGGTATAGCGGAAAATGAGTAACTGACTGCCGGAGCCCTGCAGGTATTCAGCGAGCCTGATTTTATTTCCAATGGCGATTGGCAGCACAGGTTTATTAGCCGTAGAAAGAACCCGGCAATTTTTACTGAACTGAATGGTGAGATCAAGTTGCTGGCCTGTTGTATAAGTGGCAGTTGGTTTTATGGTAACTGCTGTAACTGCAGGTAGAACTGCATCTACCAGCAGGCTGTTAGGAGGTAAATTGTTGCTGAAGTTATTGAGTGTTATGTTGCCGGCCGTATCTGTGAGTAAAGCGGAACCAGGTGTAATTAGACTGGCTGTTTTAATACCATCTGCATCTTTTTCTCCGCTCTGTATGATATAATAAAAAGTGAGACTGTCCTTGCCTGAACCATCTGCGTATAAAGCCATTCGTGATCTTGTTCCGATGGTAATAGTAAGAGAAGGTACACCGCCACTAACCCAGACCTTCTCTGAAAACCGTGCAAGAAACACCAGTGTATCACCTGCTTTGTATATTCCTTTTCCGGGATATTTCATGGAAGTGATCGCGGGCCTTGTTCTGTCTATCCTGAAGGCATTCTGCCGGATAGGTAACCGGTATACGCCGGTATTACCTGCAGGATCTGATACCGAAATGATAACTGGTACACTATCTGCTGCTTCTATATCTTTTGTATGTGCTGTTACCATGCAGCTTGTGGTGTACAGGCTATCGTTAATACGTGTAAAACCCGTGAGAGGCATTCCTGCCAGATCACCGGTACTGATTGTCAGATGGGCTGTATCTGCCATCATACGGATGGATACCGGTATTGTATCTCCGATTTTTTTGCTGATAGCCGGAAGTAAAACCTCTTTGATGGTGGGTGGTGTTTTATCTATTGCATAAAAATCCGTTGCGGCAAAAGGGGTATTGATAAAGGGGGTGGATACAGCATTGTCATTGGCAAACGCAATGGATAAGCGTCCGTCTCCGTTTCCTGTGGCAACAGTTACTGTAAAAACGGTACTGCTGCCGAGTACCGAAGTAATGGATGCGCCGGTGATATTATTGGCCGTAACAGTAAAATTGGCTGCACTGATACCAGTTACAGGAACTGCTACCTGCAGACGGAAAATAACGGAACCTGCATTCGTGCTTGCTGTTCCGGTTCTGCCGAGCGCGAGAACGGTATTTTTTGTCTGGAAGATTTCATTGTTTCCATACGCCACACCTCCGCTGTTGATGGCATAGGCACGAACATAAACAGTTGCTCCCTGGGGTAAACCGGTTATGGTATCTGTAAAACTTCCGATACCCGTTCCCAGGCTGATACGGTTATCAGCGAGTGCAGGAATGCCCCCTAGTTTCCATACGATACCTCTTTCTGTAACCGGTGCACCTCCTTGCGTGGTTACGGTACCTCCCAACTCAGCTGTTTGTGTGCTTACGCCGGCGGGAAGGATAGTGGTTATTGTTGGCAAACTGATGGTGGTTGTAAAAGACTGAATGGTACTGCTGTCGGATCCATTGATATTGGTAGCGATAAAACGGTAATAGTATGATTTCCCGGAAAGCAATCCTGTTAGTTTGGTTGTACTGGCGCTGTTGCCTGAATCGGCTGCCAGGGTATCCGGATTGGGGTAGATGGTCAAAGCCGTAGACAGAGCAGGCAAAGTATCATAATGGATGCGCAGGGTGGTAGGCGCGTCATTGTCATTGACTAGGGCGGAGAGAATCGCAGTGGTGGCAGTTATAGCATCTGCTGAAACCTGGTTGATCCGGGGTTTGCTGCTTTGCAGACTGGCTGAAAACGCGAAATCGTCCATGGCCACGATATCATCGCTGCCGGTTTCGTCTGCATCGTCCCATCTGAGTAGCAATTGTTCACCATCGCGCCAGCTGATTCCTGAAACGGTATAAGAAATGGTTTGCTGGTTAGCCGGGAGATTCCCGTTGAGGCTGCTGCCCGATGAACTGGTGTTCACAGAGCCAAAGTTGAGGTGGTTCTCTTCCCGGAGGCTATCCTCATTTAAGGCACTGATATTTCCTGTTTTGTAGTGGAAGGTCCAGGTGTTTGGATTGGTAGAGCCTCCTTTCCGCCATTGTTCGGCGGTAAAACCGATGGTAAAGCTGTTTAGCAGGCTGCCGGTCTGGTTGGTGAGGATCAGTCCGAATGCATAAAGGCCGGTACCGGACGAAAGTGTGCCCAATGCCCTCTCTGTAGTGCTGCTGTTTCCCAGGCTATACACCCCGTTACCGGTAGAAGAGCCCGTTCCCGCGGCAAAGCTGGCATTGGTGTTGGATCCGGCCATCATCCATAATTGCCAGCCAGCGAGGTTACTGGCATTGATGGGGGGAGCTGATAAAGCCAGTGGCCCCCTCCCCGTAAGGGAAAAACTGCCTGTTGCCGGCAAGCCGTCAAAATGCTGGTTATAGGAAGCACCTGCGGTAGTATAGATAACCGGGGTAAAACCTGTTTGGGCATAACCGGCTGGCAGGCCCATGCCCAACAGAAGGATCCAGGTACAAAATAGGCCTCTCATCTGGTTCTTTTTAAAATGGAAGTAATATCCAGTGGGAGGGGTTACGGTCTGAAAATACACAACCCCCTGACTGTTTACAAGGCAGCCAGGGAAAATGGGTGCAAAAACGGGTTGGCAAGCAGGTAATTGTACCTTTGCTTCCTGGCAGAGGCAGGCACAGGCAGTTCTGGAGGAGATCGAGACAG
Organism: Chitinophagaceae bacterium; assembly: GCA_004297075.1. GTDB lineage: Bacteria > Bacteroidota > Bacteroidia > Chitinophagales > Chitinophagaceae > Sediminibacterium. The sequence continues at coordinate 5,177 of SCVK01000212.1, read as the reverse complement.
GTTCTTATCCACAAAAGACGGCCCGGCAGGTCTTTTTTTGTGTATTCCAGCCTTGTTTTAGCGGATAAGATGGAAAACTTTGGAAAACATTTTGGTTTTTCCGATCCAGCCATTACCTTTGCCGTCCGAAATTTTAAACGGTTTAGAATGCCTACAATACAGCAATTAGTAAGAAAGGGTCGCGAAATTATCAGGGCTAAGAGTAAATCCAGGGCTTTGGATTCCTGTCCGCAACGTCGTGGTGTTTGTACACGTGTGTACACTACTACGCCTAAAAAGCCAAACTCTGCGCTTCGTAAAGTAGCGAAAGTGCGTTTGACCAACAAGATCGAGGTGATCGCCTACATCCCTGGTGAAGGTCACAACCTGCAGGAGCACTCCATTGTACTGATCCGCGGGGGTCGTGTAAAGGATCTGCCGGGTGTACGTTACCATATTGTACGGGGTAGTCTGGATACTGCCGGTGTGAAGGACCGTAAGAAAAGCCGTTCTAAATACGGTACCAAGAAAGAAAAAGCGAAAAAATAATTTCTCCATAAAAGGCTGAGTAAAGTTTTAATACTTGAAGAAATTCAGCCGAAAGTAAAAATTAGAACATGCGTAAAGCACAAGCCAAAAAATTACCTCTCGCTCCGGACGGACGTTTTAACGATAAACTGGTTACCCGTTTTATCAATAACCTGATGTGGCAGGGTAAAAAAAGTACTGCAATCAACATTTTCTACGATGCAGTAGATAAAGTAACCAAAACCACCGGCGAAGATGGTTATGAAACCTGGAAAAAGGCAATTGCCAATGTTACTCCCTCTGTTGAAGTGCGTAGCCGCCGTATTGGTGGAGCTACCTTCCAGATTCCTGCTGAAGTTCGTGCAGACCGTAAAATTTCCCTCAGCATGAAATGGCTGATCCGCTATAGCCGCGAAAGGAATGGTCGTACTATGGCCGACAAACTGGCCAATGAAATCATGGCCGCCGCCAAGGGTGAAGGTGCCGCTTTCAAAAAGAAAGAAGATACCCACCGTATGGCAGAAGCTAATAAAGCCTTCTCTCACTTCAAGGTATAAATTACATATTTAGATATTATTTGCCTAAGGCCCTGATTATCAGGGCCTTTTTTATTTGTAGACTTTTTTTAAAAAAAACTATGAAAAATACTACAAATGTCGTTTTATCAATGTACATTTGTAGTGTAATCACTACTAAGGGTGCGGAACCCGGTGACACAATCCAATCCAATATCCTTGTAAAAGCTGGCTTTTACAATCCAATATATACGCATTCTTTGATTCTAATGGAAATTCAACGCAACATCCGTAAGGATCTATCGGGACTCTCCTGATGCCTTATTCCGGATCGTGTTATTCGCATTATCAAAGAATTGTTCTCCTCTGTTAACCTGCTTTCACCGACATGTTTTAGGAATTGCCTGAACGGCAAAAAATATCGTAAGTGATAAGTATAGTTATCAAAACAGCTTTTACCCAGAACAACATGAAAATCAGACTGACATTTATAACCCTTCTTACTGGCATCTTCCTGATAACAGGATGTACCAAAAGTTCTGAGGTTATTGAGACCAGAGAGGAAAAGGTGGTTCGTTTGCTGACTGGTACTGGTAATAAATACTGGCACTTAAAAGAAATGTATGTAAACAGCGTAAAACAGACGCTGACCGATTCACAACTCAAGTTTACAAAAACTTATACAATAGATGCTACCAATACAGATCCCCTTAGGTATCGTGGTTTTTTTGTGAATTCCGACGGATTTAATGGTACCTGGAAGTTGATCGGCAGCGGTGATGCTTTGTATGAAACCATTACCAATAACCCAGCGGGTCCCATTGTTATTCCCTATTTAAGTTTTAACGAACTCACGGCCGACAGGATGGATGTTGAGTATACCCTGAACATGAAAACGCAGCGCGAAGTGTATTATGCATATTAAAAAAGGAACATATTTTTTTATTATGCTGATGCTTGCCTGCTTTACAGGTATGGCTCAGGCAACCTACAGTATATCGCCTTTTGCGATGTCTGCCGGTGCCGTTACGGCTACAGGTGGTAGTCCATTTGTAGGTGATGGAAAAGGTAAGTGCCTGAATGTTGCTTCAGGTCTGTCTACCTTGTCGCAGGCTACCAATGCAAAAGGTGTGTTTGCTGCTGCCTGTGTAGAAACTGCCCCGGTAGCCACCGTGCTGGTTTCGTTAACGTCTTTGAAAGTATATCCCAACCCAACCCATACCACCAGTATTTTGAAATGTGAGGGCCAGTTTGATGCAAATCTGTCTTGCCAGGTACGTATTCTGAGCATGGAAGGTAAGCCGATGATGAGCCAAATGGTGCCGATGAAGGAATTGCAGGCTGGATATACATTGAATGTTGCCTCGTATGCCGCTGGTACTTATGTAGTTAGCGTTGATTTTATGAGTCAGCATTACAACCTGAAGTTGATAAAATTATAATAAGATCTGAGGAAACACATCGTCGTAAACAGGTATCTTTGTAGTAATGTAACTACGCGTTTTTACGGATGAGTCTCAGGTTTGTAACAGGAATTTAGTGTCAACTTTATATGGCCAAATGGTTTTGATATCCTATGAAAAACTATTTATTAGCCATATGTCCTATGAAAAACCATTTTTTGGAATTCTTATCCTATGAAAAACTATTTTACAGTATTCCCTGTATATGGGTAATATATTGTGAATCAAAAGCGTTTTACATAGCAATTAGTTCATATAAATCTATCGTATGAAGCATTTATTAGTCAGGACTTTGGTGGTGGCCTGTCTGGTTTTCATAGCCGGAGAGATTATCGCGCAGCCACCGCCTGCCATGAACTATCAGCTGGTAGCCAAGGATCCTTTGGGAAACGTGGCCAAAAACCGCAAAATCTATACCAAAATCATTATTTACCAGACGGCGGCTGTGGGAGGTGTGAAAGTGTGGGAGGAATCGCATGTAACCAATTCTAATGATGATGGGGTGTTTACCGTTGTGATTGGAAGGGGTACCAAATCTGCCACAACTACTTTGCTGGATATTGGACAGATTGACTGGGCCAATGGGCCTTTTTTCTTAAATACAAAAGTAGCTGTGGAGCCATCTGTTCCTGCAGCCTGGTGGGTAGCGGCAGATAATTACCTTGACATGGGAACAACACAGATGCTGAGTGTGCCGTATGCTTTGTTTGCTGGTAATGCAACTGTGACAAATGTTAATACCAGTATTCAGCCTGGTCCACCCAATACCTTTCTGATCACAGATAGCCTGGGTAATGTAAACTGGCAAACGCCGCAGGCGGCCAACCAGACAGTGACTACCATTACCAACTTTAACCTGAATTTGAATGTGGTAGGTGGAGCCAATGTGAGTATACCTCCTAATACCACGGCAATTGTTACCGTAGCGATACCGGGTGTAAGAAAAGGGGATCCTATTATTGTAACCCCTCAGGATGATTACCTGAACTGGGCGGTATATAGTGCATGGGTGGCTGGAGATGATGTGGTGCGGATACGTTTTGCCAATTATACGGATGTACCTGTGGCGGTATTGGGCAGTCAGTATAAGATTGTTGTAATCAAGTAATTTGAATATATCAATAATGATTGTATGAAAGCAAACATTGAGGAATATATTCAGGAAATAGACTAACGGAGAAAAATATTGATCGTGAGTAATTTGAGAAGAAATTTTACAAAGCATGTCATAGCTATCTGTGTCTTGCTCTTCTCATTGGTAACAGTAACCAATGCACAGCGTTTCGGGGATAACCTCGGAACACACCGTGCTACGGATACTCTCCGGATGACTAACAACTTTATTGTTAATGCAAAAGGAGTTGTTATAGGTAGTACCACTGTTCTGAATAACAGTGTAGCCTTACAAATAGATGCATCCAACAGGGCTTTACTGATTCCCCGTGTGTTTGATACGGTGCTGATTCTGCAACCGGTGAATGGTATGCTTGTTTACCAGACAGGTGACGATAAGTTTTATGTTCGTCAGGGAGGTGCCTGGGTAACATTCGGAACTTTTAGCGGAGGGGTAACTACCCTGAATGGTGAGATAGGAGATATCACGATCAATGGTGATAATAATGGAATTTCTGTTACGAAGAATGGTAATGTGTTAACCATTGTTGCGGATAATACGGCTGCTATCTGGAATGCCAGTAAATTAGTAGGAAGGGCCATCTCCGGAACCTTACCCACTACTGGACAGGTATTGCAATGGAATGCGGTTACCAATATGTGGGAACCAAAATCCATTTCGCAGATCAGTTTATCCGGCACCGGTTTAGTAACAGATTCTGTAGTAACTACTTTGAATGGAACGCTCAGGAAAGTGGCTGCGAGTAATTTCATTTTTGTTACAGATACCAGCAACATGTTAAAGAATCTGTTGCGGGTTAGTGATACAGCTTTTATGCTGTCTAACCGGTTGAAGATCTCTGATACAGCTGCCATGCTTTCCAACAGGTTGAAAGTGTCAGATACCGCTGCTATGTTAAGTGGCTACGTGCGTTCAGGTAATGTACCGGCAACAGGTGTAACCACTGTTTCAGTTGTACCTGCCAATGGAATTTCTGCCACTGTAACCAATCCTACAACCACTCCTTCGATTTCTTTGAGTCTGGGTAATATCACACCTTCTTCTGTATCTGCAACCGGCGCTATCACCGGTACAACACTTGGGGGAACTCTTACTACATCTGCGCAGCCCAATATTACATCTGTAGGACAACTATCTAATTTATCTGTAACCGGAACAATTGTCGGGGGAACTTTCAGTGGTACGCTTTCGCCAGGAACGATAGCCGGAATTACAGGCCTGTCGACTTTTACCAATATCACTGTTACTGGGTTTGCTAATATGTCTACGATCAGTGGCACACTCACCACTGCATCGCAGCCGAATATAACATCACTGGGAACTTTAAGTAGTTTGTCTGTAAGTGGAACGGCTACAGCTGGTAATCTGAGTGCAACAACAGGTACTATTGGTAATCTTACCGTACCAGGTACCATCAGCGGCGGAACTTACAGCGGAACTTTATCCCAGGGAACCCTGGATGGTATTACCGCACTGGGTAATCTGAGTGCGATCACAGTGAGTGGTAATGTAAGTGCGGGATCTATCAGTACAACCACTGCAACGATCACGAACCTG
>SCVK01000514.1 GCA_004297075.1 Chitinophagaceae bacterium | reverse complement strand
CCAAAATTGCCGAACCGCAGATCGGTGCTGCCGGTGCTGGCAGCGCATTCCGATCCATTGACCGAATTCCGCGGGCTTCGTGAGCCAAGGATCGAACGCGAGCTCTGGCTGATCACGCGGCAGCTGCGTTTCATCTCGCCGAACATGCAGCACTTGCTGGACCGCTTTATGAAACCGGTGAAGTCGAACGCGCCCGTTTTCAAGGCACGGATTTATTATTGGAGGTGATAGCTCCAATACCCCGATACGTCTCGCCCGCGGGCCTCTCACAACATGAGACTAGGGGTCTTGTGGTAGGCTGTCGCCGATTGACGAACTATATCCCGTGGGGCCTAATTACATCATGTTGATGCGTGCATTATTCATTTTCTCCCGGGTATTATTCGTTTTTACGCGTGAAATATTGATGCCTGCACTATTGAGGAACGGCGATGACGATCTTGGACAGAACAGCGCTTCTCAACCGATCCCCGGATTACTACGCTAGATTGGCGTCTATTGGGGTCGAACCGCTGTGGGCAATGGGGCCGTGGAAGGCCGCTGGGCCCGCGCGTCCCTATGTGTGGAAGTTCAAGGAGGTCATGCCTGCCCTGGAGGATTCCAGGCAAGTCTATACCATGGGGGAAGCCGAAGAGGATCGAAGGGGGCTGAACTATATGAACCCCAATGGTTGGGGTTCGGCGCCGACCTACTTGGCCGGCATCCAGATGATCTTTCCCGGCGAGTCCGCCGCCGCCCACCGGCATACGTCGACCGCCTGCCGATTCATCATGTCTGGCGATGGCGGCTTTACGGTGCAGGACGGCCAGCGTTTCAAGATGGAGCCCGGCGACCTGATCCTGACGACCAACTGGATTTTGCACGACCACGGCAACGACGGCAAAGAGCCGACGGTGTGGATGGACTACACCGACAAGATGTACAGCACCTGGGGCGGGTTGTTCCGCGAGGAGGGGGACCAGATTCAAGAGGTCAGCTGGAAGCACCATATGCCGGAAGGGAATATGCGCTTTGCCGCGTCCGGCATGCTGCCCGTCGGCGCCCGGTCGCCAACGACGAACTCCCCGCAATTGCTCTACCCCTGGGCTCAGGCCGAGGCTTCGGTGCGCAGTCTCTTGAGGATGGGTGAGGATCCGTATGACTGCGCCATGGCGGAATATGTGAATCCGGTGACCGGTGGTCACTGCACCTCGAGTCAGGCTCATTATCTCCAGCTGCTGACCAAGGGCTTCCACGGAAAAGCGCGCCGCCGGACCGAGAACGCGCACTGCTTTATCTTCAAGGGTTCGGGAAAGACGATTATCGAGGGTCGGGAATACAGGTGGGAGACCGGCGATACGCTGATGATACCGAGCTGGAGCTGGTATGAGCACGTGGCCGACGAAGAGACCTTCATCAATTATTCGAGCGACCTGCCCAGCCGCGAAGCTTTCGGCATCC
>SCVK01000211.1 GCA_004297075.1 Chitinophagaceae bacterium | reverse complement strand
AGAAGAACACTGATGGTAGATGCGGTTCGTGGTGGAAAGAATGTAAAAGTGATCAACAAGTATCCTAACAACAATAACTACACCATCAAAGTGGTTCGTTTGTCAGAAGTATACCTGATTGCTGCAGAAGCTTCTTATCAGACCGGTAATATTCCACAGGCATTAACCTATGTAAACCAGGTAGCTACCCGCAGGGATGCAGCTTTTGCAGGATATGCTTCTGCAGGTGCACAGGTGCTGGAAGATATCCTTACAGAAAGAAGAAAGGAACTGGCTTTTGAAGGACATCGTTTCTGGGATCTTGTCCGTTATAACAGGGATGTGGTTCGTGTAAATGTGAATGGTAATTACCCCGGTAATGTACCATTGACCATTGCCAAGGATAATTTCAGAAGAATACTGCCTATTCCGCAGACTGAGCTGGATGCCAATCCAAATATCAAGTCGCAGCAGAATACAGGGTATTAATGATTAATCCCCCATTGTAGTATAAAACAAGAAATGCCACTATCGTAAGATGGTGGCATTTTCTTTTTAATTAAGGGTAGGGCAGTTGATCGATAGGAACTACGTTAGTTAACAGCTTTACTCAGGTCAATCTCCAGTTGTATGGTGAACATGTTTTCTTCTATGATAATATTCATTTTATAACTGCCGGGATATACGAGATCAAGGCGTTTACGCATCTGCTGTAAAGTAGATGTTTCATAGTTCAATAGATTTGAAGTTTCTACAGGTTTGCTGTTCTTTACCTGCAGGATAATACGGCTGCCTTCTATCCTGATAAACAAACTTGTCCAGTGTTTATCGGTAATATTATCACTTACCTGCCTGAAGTTGCTTTCTACAAAAGGGAAGAGGATATAGGGAACAATCCTTAGTTCTCCGGGATTGCCTGTTTGCTCAAACTGCAGCGACAAACGATCGGTACTGGTTAAGCGTTCCAGCTGTACAAAATTCTGGATACTGTCTATTTCATGCGAAAGCAGCACTGTTGGCTGGTTACACTCATCTATCAGGTAGGTAAGAATCTGTTGCAGTTTACCCAGCATTTCCGGAACCTTATTGGTGCCGGAGAAGGAGTAGGAATGAATTTTTTTTAATAATAAGGGCAGAAAACTGGGCTGGATCTGACTGTCGATAAATTTGAGCTCCCGGCTGATCTTTTCTGATTTAACAAGATAGAGCTCCTGTTTTTTGATATTCCAATACTTAAAGAACTTGATCGATACGGCTGTGCCCGTGATCATTAATACGCCATTTAATCCGCGCAGCAGATCTGTAAGGGCAATGTATTTGAATTCGGGAAGTCCGTAAAATTTCCTGAGGGGATTTACCAACCAGGTATAAAAATAACTGGAGAGTGATGCATCCAGTAACAGGAACAGACCCAGGAACAAAAAGAACCCGAGGTATTTTTCCTGCAATAGCATTTTGGGAACCAGCAGGTAGAGGACGGCATAACAGAAAATGATATCCACCGAAAGGGTGATCAGCATTTCCAGAATGGTGTATTGCAAATGGGCGGCATACCCAATGGCACTCGTTCCGCCACGCTGACTGTAGATCAGGGTAAAATAAAAAATCCAGACCATCCAGAATACAAAATGTCTGAACAGCCGAAATCTCGGGTTGTTTGAATACACAAATGAGTGTGTGGTCATAACGGGGGATTATCTCATGTGCAATAAAAGTTCCAATCGGAAATTAATTATTTATTACAGACTTTGATAGATTTTTATTACAAACGACCAAAGTTTTGTGGATATTACTGAACGGCTTGGTTGAAGCGGGCTGTTGGGCAGGAATGAGCAAAACTTCCTCCCATGAAGAAAAAGAAAAAGCGGGCAAGAATACCCGCTCGGTATGTTGTTGTTTCCCTAAACTAAAAACTGAATAACAACATGAGAAAATTGTACTGTAAAAGTTCCCTTTTTCTTCCATATGTAAAAATCTATGATCCCGAACCCTGAATTTGTCTGTATGAAATCCCTGTTTTGCCTACTGAACAAAACAGGGAAGCGATCATAACCACTCAGAATGGCTTGTGATATCATTTTTAATCAACGGGTAATGATTCTTCAGGCTCTCCAAACACATAATGGTTAAACCAAAGCCAGTTATGCCAGATGGCTGCCAGTCTTTCCTTTGGTTTGGTAATACCATGCCCAAAACCTTTATAAACAACCAGCTTTGAAGGGATATGCCTGTCCTGAAGCCCCCTGTATAGCTCATACGCATTGGGTATGGGAACTCTTTTATCAAATTCACCATGTTGTATCAAAGTAGGGGTGCTGGCTTTGTTGATATTGGTCATGGGAGAAGTTCTTTGATAGATACTCATATCCTCCCATGGGGTGGCTTTCAGGTACTGGCGGGTAAAGGGGGTGATATCTGTGCTGACATAATAAGTGATCCAGTTAGAAATTCCCGCACCCACCGAAATGGCTTTGAACATGGTTGTGTTGGTAGTAAGAAAGGCAGAAATATAACCACCCTGGCTCCATCCCATACAACCCATTCTGGCCGTATCAATGAATCCCCTTTTTTGTAAGGATTCAATACCACTTACCACATCCCACATATCGCCCACGCCAAGGTTCCTAACATTCAGGGATCTGAATTTCTCGCCATAACCCGCACTGCCGCGGTAATTAACCCGTAATACCAATGCGCCCTTTTCTACCCATTGCATCACAGGATACACACCGCCAGGTGTTGGCTCGGGCCGGTCTATGCCGGTAGGGCCACCGTGGATCATTACCAGCAATGGATATTTTTTAGAAGGATCAAAATTGCGCGGTTTCAATAATACGCCTTCAATGCTGGCACCATCTTTACTCTTCCATTCAACAATCTCATTGACGGGTGTGTTCCAGTTACTGATCTGCGCGTTGATATTAGTAACCTTTTTCCAGTTACCTTCCCATGTACCATAATAAATTTCATTAAGATCAGAAAAGTTTCTGCCGGCAATGGCCATCAGATCGCTTTTGCGGGCAAAACTGATAGTGCCGGTATTGTCTAATGGTACAGACAGTTGCTTGCTGATACCGGTTTGCGGGTCCATCCGGTAAACAGCGGTCTTCATTTTTTGTGAGGCACCGAAGTAAATCCCTTTTTCGTTCCAGGTATAAATGCTTTTGTTTTCATCAATATCTGCACCTATTTCGCGGCTCTTTTTGGTAGACAGGTCATAGATGAACAAACGACCGTTTCTGAAAAAATTACTGATAGAATCATCTACCGAACTCCGGTAAATAAAGGCATTGCCATCGGGTGCCCATTCTGTTAAACCATCACTGCTGGGGTTGCTGATCAATGTTTCGATTTTTTTGGTTGAGATATCCACCAGTGCGATATCACTGTATAAAGAAGAGTTGATCAACGGGTTGGGCTGTTTGTTAAACAGAATAGCTGTGCCTGTCGGACTCCATGAAAAACCGGCAACTGTAAAATTTCCATCAGTCAGTTTTTTGGCTACGGATATTTTATAGCAATCCGGTTTCCGGTTCGAAGAATCTTTGCCTGTGTAACAGGGATATAAACCTGCGAGCAGAACAGAATCATAGTTGAAGGGCAATAACCAGAGATGGCTCAACTTATATTCTTCTCCTTCCACCGCAAATGCGCCATACCTTTCTTTTACGGCTTTTTCTTTCCGGCTATCCGGATCCGCTTTGGTATACACCAGCTGCCGGCCATTGGGGCTCCACTCATAACCACCAATGCCATCTTCATCTTTGGTGATCTGTAACGCTTCGCCTCCATCTACCGGTATCAGGTAAAGCTGCGTTTTTTCTCCCCTGTCGGATAAAAAACTGATGAATTGATTATCCGGTGTAAATGCCGGCGAACTACTGCTGCCTTTACTGGTGCGGGTTAACTGTATAGGTGTTCCCCCTTCTTTGGATAACCAGATCTCACTGTCATAACCATTGCTGGTCCAGTCGGTAGAAGTTAGGGTATACGCAATGTATTTTCCATTAGGAGAGATCACAGGTGTGCCCACCTGTTTCAGGCTTAACCATTTTTCAAAAGCGATGGACGCATTTTTTTGGGCTGTACTGAGAAAAGAAATCAATCCCAGGCAGAAAACCAGGCAGTATTTCATATTATTAATTTTGGTTACCCAATATACACAATCAGCCCTGTATCTTATAGTGTTTTCATCTGCCTGGCTGTATTTGGAATATATTGGATAAATTGGCTCCTCAAATCATAACAGCATATGAAAAAATTGACCGGTTTTCTTACCCTCT
>SCVK01000025.1 GCA_004297075.1 Chitinophagaceae bacterium | reverse complement strand
TGTGACTGTTACCTAAGACCATCCAGCTAAGCGTGTTGTTGGTTTGTTCCCGTCCTGCAGCGTGCCGACAAATAATCAGGAAATAAGCATGTAGAAAGCTAATGGTAGCGATGTTTGGACAGGGGTTCGACTCCCCTCGACTCCACGAAATGTTAAGGAAATGCGAAAACATTTCCTTTTCTTTTATTACTAAGACACTTAACAAAGACGCAGTTGCCTTCCCCATAATGATTTCCCAATCGTCTGAGGTTGCTTTAAAATTTACACAATCGATCCGTTGGATACTTTAATTTATCATTTTTGTAGATTTGTGACATTAATGATCAAAAAATAACTGACTTTTGAAAAATATTGATACTCATTGGCATAAAAATGCAAAAATGATCATTTATTTCAAAGTAGGTAATTTCAGGACGATCAAGGATCCAATCGTGATTAATTTTCAGGCAACTTCACTAACCGGGCATGAGGAAAATATTCTCGAGGAAGGTAACGTCAAATTATTACGTTCTGTATTACTTTATGGACATAATGCGAGCGGTAAAACTACCCTCGCTGAAGCTTTCGTTGTATTCACAATGTTGATGTCAGGCTCAACTGAGCGAAAGGTAACCGATAAAATGCCGGTCGAACCCTTCCGGTTTAATGAAGCGACTGAAAAAGCCCCCACTTTTTTTGAATGCATGTTTCTATTAGATGGTGTGAAGTATCGATACGGATTTGAAGCATCTCAAACTAAAGTTTATCGGGAGTGGTTGATGGAAGCCAAGGTTAAAAAAGAATATCCTGTCTTTCTTCGTATAGGAGAAGAGTTTCAGATTGATGCAAAGAGATTGCCTAATAGTGAAGGCTTGCAGGTAAGAACCAGAGAAAATGTTCTTTTCCTATCAGTTTGCGCACAATGGAATGTAAAAAGAGCGGAACGGATCATTCAATTTTTTGATAAATCTGTTTTGCTGCATGGGCTGATGGATGAAAGTTACAAGCAGTCGACGATTGATATGTTAAGGGATGACAAGTTTTCTCATATCATAAAGGATTTGATCAAGACTGCAGATTTGGGAATCATTGATGTACAGATATATGATCTGCCTGTAAATGACAATGATAAAAAAGATATAAAAACTGAAGTAGTCATGGTTCATTCAAAGTATGATGCAAATGGAAAGCTGCTTGACATACGAGTGCCCGTTCTATTAAGTGGATACGAATCAGAGGGCACTCGCAAATTCTTTAATATCATAGGCGCTATAGTATACGCCCTACATCACGACTTGTTTGTTCTGATTGATGAATTTGATGCGAGGTTGCATTCCATTCTCTCGAAAGCCATTCTGAAATTATTCAATTCAAAGACTATCCAATCTAAGTCGCAAATACTTGTCGTAACGCATGACACTTCTTTGATAGATAAGGAATTACTCAGGAGGGATCAGATCGGTTTTGTAGAAAAAGACAATTTTGGTGCTGCGAAGTTAACCATGTTATCCACCTATAAACCAAGACGTGGAACACCGTATGATAAAAAATACCTGGAAGGTAAATACGGAGGTATACCAGTAATTGAAGAATTTGAAAAAATTGTTTCCAATGCCGGTTAAAGCTCAGTCTTTTGCGGAGATGCTAGAAGAGCTGAAAGCGGCAAAGCCGGCCCCAGCTCCTGTAGACACTATTCCTGAAAGAAAGTATTTTCTGATCGTTAGTGAAGGAGCTAGAACTGAGCCTTTGTATTTCCAATCTTTCCGCGACCAGCTACCGAAAGAAATGGTATCCACTATTGATATACATGGTGCGGGTACTGATACAATAAGAGTTGTCCAGGCAGCGATCGACAAACGGGAAGAGCGAAGGAAGTCAGCAACCGCGCCTCCCTATGATGAAGTTTGGGCTGTTTTTGACAAGGATGATTTCCCGGCACATAATTATGATAATGCTGTTGCTCTCGCCGATGCTAATGGCATTTCGTCGGGCCATTCAAATCAATGTTTTGAACTCTGGTATTTATTGCACTTTCAGTACTTGGATACAGCAATTAGACGAGAGCAGTACTTTGACCGATTGACTGAAATACTTGGATTCCGATACGCCAAAAATACGCCCGAAGTAGTCCAGCACATCAGGGATCAAGGCAATGTGCAATTTGCGATCCGCTGCGCTGTCCAGCTGGAAAAGATGCATACGGGTAATACTCCCGCATTGAGTTGTCCGCATACAAATGTATACCAGCTAGTAAAGAATCTGCTCGCATACGTCCCTGTCAATTCTTAGATGTGATAGTTTTTCGATAGGATAGTAACCCGAACTCAGGTTATTTCGTTAGTGAAGGACAAAAACAGAATCAGATGTTCGCAACCAATCCCCATATCTCCAAAGATTAAAGGAAACGTGAAAGCATTTCCTTTTTTTATTTTTAATATTTGAAACCAATGAGTTATAAATATTATTTACTCAAGCTAAGTAATGTAAATACTATGATAGTTGGGGTGAGTCGAACCCTAGCTTAAAAATGAAAAGTCAACTTCTTTATTACGAGTTCCTTGTTCTCTTCTAATATTTTATGGTATGTGAGGTTGGTGAAACCGTTGTCAAAGCATAGCTGCCGGAAAGCAAAAATTTCGATATCCGCAACCTTCAATCCAAAAGTGATTGTATTCAATGCTGCTTTATTAAACCTGTGAGCGCCTTCTTTATTCAACAGGATCATCCTGAATTCTTCTTCGTGTTTAAAGTCAGTTGTTTTTGTCAGAAAGATCGCTTTGAGACTTCCTATCTTATCTTTGAAGAAGTTGATTTTTTCGGCTGGCCATCCATATGTAACAGATCCCATTGAGATTTCGTTTTCATCAACATCGTCGAAGAACGGAACTGTTTTAATATCGAATCCGAGACAAATCCCTTTGCCGGCGTCACCATATTCTAACCACATTTCTTTACGGTGAGGGTTTAAACAGAAACATAATACAGAAGAGGTGGCGATTTTGGGTGCTTGAATCGCGCTGTAGATTTCAGCAACTTTTGCGGGATTACTTAGCCACTGCTTAACAGTCCCACTCTTTTTATAGATTTCGGCTAATTCGGTTAATTCTTCCTCAAACAGTTGATCACTTGTTTTCGAATAAATAAAATCAAAATGCTTGACAAGGATTTTTGGTGAACAGTCGAAACTATCCTTGAACTGTGTTGGTCTACTGAACCAAAGCTGCCTTGATTCTATAATCTGCTTTGCAGATTCGTAAGACCGGTATTTGAACAGACCTGTTATTTCATCTATTTTATCTTTCATATTGTAATTGTAAGTTCTTCCTGGTAGTTTTCGAGAAGGTACTTCTGAAGGGTATGGATGCTGTTTCCCACCAACGTGTCTATACTTCCATTAACATCTACCCGGATGTCAGCCGCATTATGCCTTGTAATGTTTATCGTATTGTTATTAGCAGTTGTAATTTCATATTGGTTTGGCCCTACATGATCAAAGCCGAAGTCCTCTAGTACATTACCCAGTATCTCTATTTCCTCAAGCGGAACAGGACCTGGACCGTATATTGATTTATGCTTAATTGGAATGGCACTGGTTCCGATAAGCTGAGGATTTTTAGGATCAGGGACAACATCCGTTACTTCCCAGTATCCTTCGGGTGTTTTCAAGTAGTGACCTACTTCTATTGTTTCTGGATCATACATAGTTATTATATTTATAATTACAAAGATGGTGAGAAACGGAATTAATAAACTGACAATAAGAGAGATTGATCTAAAAGCTGAAAAATATCGAGAGATGATTTTTTGTAACTAACAAATTTTTAGGGGTAATCGAACTCCAGTAGTTTTAAAATTATTTAGCCAGTTGAATGCAAAGACTAATTGGTTATCGAATTATTGAGGTGCTATTTAAGAATAACAATAATGGTATCAGAGGTTCGATTCCATTCCCCTTGACTCCACCCAAGGGGAAAATTGAAAAATTTTCCCCTTTTCTTTCCCAGAATAATAGCCTTTTCTCTTTTAATTTCAATTCGTTATGTGCAAACGTTTTTATTAATGTTGGGGTTCGATAGGCACCCTCTTTATAGTATAGGTTCTGCGCGAATTTAGTACCCCTGATACCATTGGTGTGTGTGCCCGTATAATATTTATTTATAATGTTTGCGAAGTGGGAACAACAGTATGACGTTCAATACTTCTTGGTGTTAATTTGATCTGGCGAAGATGGGGCAAAGTGCGCTGGAAAACGGGATCAAAAGCCTGGATTTTCCATGTAACTGCCGCAGCTCTGCGGACGAATACTTAAAGATCAGCAGATCAAGCAGTATATGATCGCGGATTACCAGGGATGGATCGGGCGATGGTGACAGGCTGAAGGAGGGTGGAGTAGTCAGTTATAGGTACAGGTTGTAGGAAGTAAGTAAGCGGATAATCTACCTAAGATCTGGGTCTGAGGGAAGCTGCCAAAGAGGAATGCGAAAGTTTTTAAAAAAAAACATACAGACTTGTCTGTTTTTTAAAATAACTCCTATATTTGCTCCATAATTATTAGTCATGGATACCCGAAGCAGGATAGTGGATGTAGCATCGCGGCTTTTTTACACCCAGGGTTATAACAGCACAGGAATTAATCAGGTAATCAAAGAGGCAGAAGTGGCAAAAGCCAGTCTGTATCAGCATTTTCCTTCAAAGGAAGATTTATTGGTAGAATACCTGACGGTTACATCTGACCTGACCCGGAAAGCTTTACAGTTGGCTATTGAGAAGCAACATACTCCTAAAGAGAAAGTGATTGCGATGTTTGATTTTTTACTGAAAAATGTGAGGCAGAATGATTTTACAGGATGCAATTTTTTAAATATTGCTTCAGAGATCCCTACTGAAAATGAGCGGGTGCGTGCCATCATCCGGAACCAGAAAGACTCTATACGGCGGATGTTCGCTGATATTCTGAAACCATTGAGAAAGGAGGAGCTTGCCGATCAATTATATATCTTATTCGATGCGGCATTGATTTCCAGTAAAGTTTACCGGGATGTCTGGCCCGTTAAAACCACTAAGAAAATAGTGGAGAAACTGATATAATTTTTTTTAACCAACAAAGACAGACTTGTCTGTCTATAAACTGAAAACTATGAAAAGCGAACATTCAGCTGATTTTGCTGAAAATGATTTACGGATCGTGTACCACAAGCGCGTATCTGTTAAAGGACTTGAGCTATTTTATCGTGAAGCGGGAGATCCGGCAAATCCGGTTATTCTTTTGTTACACGGGTTCCCGTCTTCCTCTCACATGTTCAGGGATCTGATCAATGACCTCTCGGATTCGTACCATCTGATTGCACCTGATTATCCGGGGTTCGGACAAAGTGATGCCCCTTCGCCAGATGCATTTGAATACAGTTTTGATAACCTTGCCTTAATCATTAATGGTTTTATTAACGCGCTTAACCTGACTAAGTTTTCCCTGTATGTTCAGGATTACGGCGGGCCGATCGGCTTCCGTATTGCAACGCTGAGGCCCGAACTGATTGAGGCACTTATCATACAAAACGCGAATGCCTATACTGAAGGACTTGGGGAAGCTTTGGCGCCATTGGTGGCATATATCCAGAACCCGGATGAAACTACCGAACAGCCAGTTAAAGATCTCTTAACCATTGATGGAACCAAATGGCAGTATACTGATGGAGCAGATGATATTACCAAAATAAGCCCAGACAGTTATATAACGGATCAATACTATCTGGACCGTCCGGGAAATAAGGAAATACAATTGGCATTGATCAGGAATTACGGCACTAACCTGCCTTTGTATGAAATATGGCAGCAATATTTCAGAACCTACCAGCCACCAACACTTGTTATCTCAGGGAAAAACGACAAATTATTTATCCAGGCAGGCGCAGAAGCCTATAAAACAGATATCAAAGATGCGCAGATCAGTTTACTCAACGGCGGCCATTTTGTACTAGAGGAGAAACATGCTGCGGCTGCAGTCCTGATCAAAGATTTTCTTAAAAGAAAAGGAATCCAATAAAATTTTCACCCATATACCTCAAATGATGGAAAAAGCATACTTAATGATAAGAGTCGGAATCGGACTGAATATTCTGATGCACGGTATGGTAAGATCGGGGAAGAACAAGGCACCTTTTATCGAAGCTGTACAAAAGGAATTCGCTGACACCTATTTACCCAAAAGGCTCGTAAGAATTTTTGCGGAGGTTTTGCCGGTGCTTGAATTGGTCACCGGTGTATTCCTGCTGTTAGGTGTATTTACGGCCCAGACCATCTTTTTCGGATTCAGTTTAATGCTCATCCTTTTATTCGGTAAGGCAGTAAAATCAGACTGGCTCATCGTAACCCTGCAAATGATTTATATATCCCTTTATGCAATTCTTATTGCAGGGATTGAACACAATACCATTTCCATTGACAATCTTTTCAAATCAATTAAAATCTAAAAAATGAAAAAAAGAATTCTATCAGTTATCCTGATAATCAGCAGTATTCTGCAACCGGAAGTTTATGCATCTACGGGTAATCCAAATCCGGATATGTCCAGAAGCCCCGTTTACTACCATACAATTACTATCAAAGGAGTGAATGTTTTCTATCGTGAAGCCGGTGATAAATCAAAGCCAACTATCCTTTTATTGCATGGGTTCCCGTCATCCTCACATATGTACCGGGATCTGATAGCAGATCTTGCAGATAGTTATCATTTGATTGCTCCGGATTATCCCGGGTTTGGGCAAAGTGCCTCACCATCTCCTTCTGAATTTGCCTATAGTTTTGACAACCTGTCTTCTATTGTTACTCAGCTCATTGATGCACTGGGCCTTCAGAAATACAGCCTATATATGCAGGATTATGGAGGACCTGTAGGGTTCAGGATTGCCAGTCAAAGACCTTCTTCTATTCAGGCCCTAATCATACAGAATGCCAACGCTTATAATGAAGGACTGGGTGAGGCCCTACAACCATTGGTAAAGTATATTCAAAACCCGAACAGTGAAACCATCAAAGCTGCAAAAGGTATTCTTTCTGCAGAAGGAACGAAATGGCAATATACAGATGGGGCCGAAGATCCAAGCAAAATCAGTCCCGACAGTTATACTACGGATCAGCATTACCTGGATCGCCAGGGTAATGAGGAGATTCAGTTAACGTTATTCAGGAACTATGCAACCAATCTTCCCTTATACGAAAAATGGCAAGCTTATTTCAGAAAATATCAGCCAGCCACACTTGTCATCTCTGGCAAGAATGATAAACTTTTTACCTATCCGGGAGCAGAAGCTTTTAAGAAAGATATAAAAGATGCGCAAATCAGTTTATTGAATGGTGGACATTTTGTACTGGAAGAAAAGCATACGGAAGCGGCATCCCTGATCAAGGATTTCTTAAACAGGAGAGGCATTAAATAGGGAGGGGCTCCTGACCCGGGTTTTAACAGTTTGCACTGTTCGAAGATGAGTAATTGAAAAGACCCTGCAAAAAAAGATAAGGTGTTGGATTGCCCTGTTTTTTTTCTGATCTGACCGGCCGAAAATATCTCCATCACTTTGCGTAATAGATCCATTTTACGGATAATCATTACAGAACAATTTTGTACTGTCAATATTGACAAAATATATTAACACAAAAACATGAAAAATTTTGCAGTTCCTACAAGGGAACAGGTTACTCCGGCCAACCAGGCTATTTTTGATACCTTACAGAAGGCTTTGGGCTTTGTTCCTAATTTGTATGCAACTATTGCCTATTCAGCAAGTGGGCTTGGTAAATACCTTGCCTACCAGAATGCGAAGACCTCACTTACTAACAGGGAAAAGGAAGCAGTAAACCTGATCGTTAGCCAGGTAAATTCCTGCGTTTACTGCCAAAGTGCGCATACCGTTATTGGTAAAATGAACGGCTTTACAGATGCGCAACTGGTTGATATACGCCGGGGGAAATCCGAAGATGTTCGGCTGAACTCATTGGTACAATTAGCAGCAAGCATCACCAAAAACAGAGGCAATGCTGATGAGGAATTAGTGGATGCTTTTTTTGCCCAGGGTTATACAAATGAAAATCTTGTGGACCTGGTATTGCAGGTGAGTGATAAAACAGCCATGAACTATCTGCATAATCTTACCAAGGTGCCCGTTGATTTTCCTTTGGCCCCGCCATTATAATACATCCAACCATCAGCAGGATACAAGTAAGCAGGCTGTAGAAAATATACAGCCTGCTTTTTCAGGTTTCTTAGTGGAACACCGACCCCTCGCCGGTTGAATACAGGGCGGCACCCCTATTCAGGACGCATAATCCGTGTGGTGGAAAATTGTTTGTAAATACCGCCGGTGAAAGTGGAGCTTTTCAATATACACCTGAATATCCGGACAGGAGATCTTGAAAGGTATGGGTAAAAAAATCCATCCTATTGCGCTAATCATCCATCTTGTTTCTGGTTTGCTTAAAGCAATTTTGATCGATGAATGCCGGGCGATAAGCAGAACTAAATAAAAGGGATATGGAGATCAATAGATTAAAAAGGTCTGACTTTAAAAAGTACATGGATACCGGGGTTGATTACGCAACCTACAGGCAGCAGGTCGCAGCTGAGCTTGTATTGAATGAAGATCCAGTTGTGCAGGGGTATATTGAGATGAACCAGATACGAATGTACCGGATAGAGAAAACGTATATGGTTTCAGCCGAGCTGGTTGAAAAAGTTAAAAGACTACCTCACAAAGTTTATTGGCTGGTGCTGACAGAAAGCTGGTGTGGTGATGCATCACAGATCCTGCCTGTTTTAAACAAGGTTGCAGTGATCAGTGAAGGTAAAATTGAGATGAAACTGGTTTACCGGGATAAAAATCCTGAACTGATGGATGCTTTTCTGACTAATCAAACCAGATCGATCCCGAAGCTGATCCAATTGGACACGAATTTTCAGCTAACGGGTATATGGGGGCCAAGGCCGAATGAGGCTCAGCAACTAGTGAAGAAATTAAAATCCGATCCAAAGACAGCAAATGACTACTCAAAGGCCCTGCATTTGTGGTATGCTAAAGATCAGCAAAGATCACTAGAACTTGACATTTCAAAATTATTAGTACGTACAAATATCTATTGTACCGATTGTTTATCATAATAAACCCATAATGGAACAAAAACACCCGCTACCTCCCTTTACCCTGGAATCAGCTCTTCAAAAGGTTCAGCTTGCAGAAGATGCATGGAACAGTAAGGACCCTGAAAAAGTATGTTTAGCTTATACCATCGATACAGAATGGAGAAACAGAACCGATTTTCTTAATGGCAGGGAAGCTGTTAAATCTTTTTTAAAGTCTAAGTGGGAGAGAGAATTGGATTATAAGCTTAAAAAAGAGCTTTGGGGTTTTCGGGAAAACAGAATGGCCGTAAGATTCGAGTACGAATACCGTAACGCTGACGGCCAATGGTTCAGGGCTTATGGTAATGAAAACTGGGAGTTTGATGAGAATGGATTAATGCGAAAACGTTATGCCAGTATCAATGATCTTCCCATTAAAGAATCTGAGCGTAGATTATAACCTATACTATTAAATTATGGAAGATAAACAAACGGGTAGCCCGATTAGCGAAAATATTTCTGCCACCGTGGATGCAGAATCTACTAAAAAACACATGGAAACGGATGTACAGGTGATCAAC
The DNA here is from genome assembly GCA_004297075.1 of Chitinophagaceae bacterium. GTDB lineage: Bacteria > Bacteroidota > Bacteroidia > Chitinophagales > Chitinophagaceae > Sediminibacterium. Next base: position 68,462 of record SCVK01000025.1, on the reverse strand, counting down.
AGTGATGAATGTGGCGATAGTTTGTGGGATCAGGTTTTGGAACAGGAAATCAAAGCCAGTAAGTAAACTGTTTATTATGGCCAAAAATTTCGGGGCTATCGCCTTTTCTGATGCTGCAAAGCAGTTGCAGGTAAAATCTGGTAGCCGGAATGGTTATGCCAGGATGGAAAGGGATTCCTACATCGATGGATTATCGGCAAATGAAATCAATTTTATCTCCGGAAGAGATAGTTTTTACCTGTCAACAATAGGTGAATCAGGGTATCCGTATATCCAGCACAGGGGTGGCCCCAAAGGGTTTATTAAGGTATTAGATCCGTACCGGATTGGGTTTATCGACTTCACGGGAAACAAACAATATATTTCTGTAGGTAATCTTACGACGAATAACAAAGTAGCTTTGTTTATGATGGATTATCCGGCAAAGGCCCGGCTAAAAATATATGCCAAAGCAGAGGTAGTTGATCTGAAGGATAATGCCGCTTTATATAACCTGTTAGATATAGCTGATTACAAGTTTCGCCCTGAAAGAATGATGGTATTTAACATTGAGGCTTACGACTGGAATTGTCCCCAGCATATTACCCAACGCTATTCTTTAGAAGAAATTCAGGATGCATTTGCTCCTAAAATCAAACAGTTGGCAAAACTGGAAGAAGAAGTAGGGGATTTAAAAACCCGATTGAAAGAATCGGGTATTGACTATTAGTTAATAGACTTTGAAATAATACGAATTAATTATGCTAAAGGAATTGAATAGGGTAGTTGTTACAGGAATGGGGGCCATCACACCTTTGGGTAATTCAGTGAATCAGTTTTGGTCAAATATTGTTGCTGGAAAAAGCGGGGTTAACCTGATTACAAAATTTGATACCACTCATTTTAAAACCAAAATAGCCGCTGAGATCAAAGGTTTTTCACCTTCTGATTACTTTGAAAAGAATGAGGTGCGTAAATATGATTTGTTTACCCAGTATGCCGTTGCAGCTTCGGATGAGGCCATCAGGCACGCGGGTATCGACTTTGATAAAGTAAACAGAGCCCGGGTCGGCGTAATCTGGGGTTCAGGAAATGGGGGTATTCAGACATTTCAGGAGCAAATACTGGAATATTTCGCCAATAATAAGCAACCCAGGTTTAACCCCTATTTTATTCCTAAGATGATTGCTGATATCCCTTCAGGTGTTATATCCATCAGGCATGGCTTGCATGGACTCAACTTTTCCACCGTATCTGCCTGCGCTTCATCAAATAATGCTATTATAGATGCCTGTAATTATATTCGGTTAGGCAGGGCAGATTTGATCATTACGGGTGGATCTGAGGCACCCATTAACGAAGCCTCTGTTGGAGGATTTAATGCTTCCAGGGCTTTATCAATTAATAACAAAAGCCCGGAGGCAGCATCCAGGCCTTTCGATCGTAAACGGGACGGGTTTGTAATAGGGGAGGGCGCCGGCGCATTGGTCATTGAAAGTCTTACTAGTGCCCAGGAAAGAGGGGCACCAATATTTGCCGAAATTGTGGGTACAGGAATGGCGGCTGATGCTTATCATCTAACCGGCACCCATCCCGAAGGGGAAGGGGCCTATCTGGGAATGGTGGATGCTTTGAATGATGCTGAAATCGGGCCAGAAATGATTGAATATGTCAATGCGCACGCCACTTCTACCCCTATGGGAGATGACAGTGAACTAAAAGCAATGAAAAGGCTATTTTCGATAAGAAAGGATTTGCATATAAGTGCCACAAAATCCATGACAGGGCACCTTTTGGGAGCCGCTGGTGCCATTGAAGCTATTATCTGCATTAAGGCAATTGAATCAGGAATAGTACCAGCAACAATCAATACCCAAGAAGTTGATGAAACGTACACTGATTTTTTAAATCTGACTTTGGGAAAGAGCGTAAAAAAAGAGATTAAATATGCGATGAATAATACTTTTGGTTTTGGTGGACATATCGCTACGAGTATTTTCAAAAAATACAGTGATTAACCTATTTTTAATTTCCGAAACAATGAGCATGCTTAATCCAACTTCTTTTACCATGGTAAACCCGCTAAACGGAAGTGAGGCGTTTAAGCTTTTTTCATTTGCGGACAATTCCTATTTCAATCAAATTCAAAGAAATAATTTCTTTTCCCTTATCTGGGTTACCAATGGAAGTGGCAAAGTCAAGGCCGATGTTAGTGAATATGATTTTACAGAAAACAGCCTGTTCTCTTTTGCTCCCTATCAGCCTTATATGATTTCTGCTGATATGCCGATTAATGGAATTGCGATCTATTTTCATTTCGACTTCTTTTGCATACATAAACACCATAAGGATCTTGAGTTGAATGGAGTACTGTATAATAATGTCTTCCTGCCGCCTTTTATTAACGTTGATGCAAAAGCATCCGCCACATTTGCCATGGTGTGCGATCAGATAAAAACCGAGATGCAGAACCCTGCCCCGGCACAATATGAGTTGTTAGTAACCTATCTCAAGATACTCTTAATAACAGCCACCCGTTTAAAAATCGAACAGCAATCGGTTAAGTTTGCTACTACAAATGATAAAACTGAACCTTTTATACTTCAAAAATTAAAAGATGCTATCGAATTAAATTTCAGAACTAAACATTCTGCCAGTGAGTATGCAAATTTGTTGTTTATTTCTTCTAAGGCACTGGCAAAAATCACAAAATCACATTTTAATAAAACGATTTCCAGCCTGATCAATGAGAGGATAATAATCGAGGCAAAAAGAGAATTGTATCTGACAAATAAAACGGTGAAAGAGATTGCCTATGAGTTAGGATATGAAGATGAATATTATTTTAGCCGTTTTTTTAAAATAAATGCGGATGTATCTCCCCAGGCTTATCGAGCCACAGTTGGTTTTGGAAAAGGGGGAGCCCAAGGGTAGAAATAATTAGCCGTTAGAGTAATGTATAGTTCACGATTGCCTATTTGATGGCAATTATTACTTGCATCTCAATAAGGGCTCCTTTACCAATAGGTTGTACGCATTGCCCAATAGCCTGCGGACGATTTTATTGCAAAATCTTCGATTTTACAATAAATGTTACCCGGTGATGTTCGAACGAAAACCAAAATAGTGCTGCAGAAATTTGAGTGAGGGGAACAGCATATTTGCATAATAACTATAAGCAGCCTGTCAGCAAGCTTTACACGGAGATATTTTCTGCTCTTTTTATTTTTGTCTTCCAGAGGTTGTTTTAAGTGTTAAGGGTTCAGGAACTTGTAAAATAGGGTAAATTCCCTATTTCTTTCATCGGAATAGTTCTTCTTTTTGCAATACGCTTATAAGCAATTGGGTTCGTTAATATAAATGTGTATTATACGATAACGTTTGGCCCCAATTTAAGAATTAATTGTTGCGTGAGGCATTTCGCCCAGGTTGTATATTATAAGTGTATCATTTATTAAAAAGTAGGCTAATGAGAAATCGGGTGATTTTCCGAATGGGGGTAGTTGCAATAGTATTTCAATGCATGGTGGCATGCAAGAAACAGGTTTACTATATTGACCAGTCCGGGTACGCATCTGCCAAAACGCAGGCAAATAGAAAAGTGCGGTATATTCTCTACGGGGACCAGTCTGTTTTAGGATCAGATAGCAGCATGGTTACATTTACGCTGCACATGGCAAACAGACAAAACCGTATTCTCTGGGATTCGACATTGCCTGCAATGCGCGTAAAAGACGTGCCTTCTAAATTCAATCCCATTAGTATCGAAAAAGAAGTTCCTGATAATGATACTTCAGTATTAAAAGTAGGGTTTATATATATACTGGAGAATATTGGTACATCCAATCATATAGATACATTTGGTATCGGTGCAAGACTTAAATATCTGGAATTCAATTTCCGATAGAATTCCGAACATCTTCACCTACTGTGCTGGCTTTACTTTTAGTAAGAATGGAGTTATAGTAATACGAAAATGCTGGTTTTGTATGTTCTGAGCTGTTGGTGCGCAAGATGACTGGCCTTGCACCTGTGGGATACTTAACTAGTTGACCTGTTGTAGAATTCCAAGTTTAACCGCTTCGGCTACAGCTTTGTTTCGTGAGTTAACGTCCAGTTTAAATAAGATTGAAGAAATGTGGTGATCAACTGTTTTAGCTGATATAAATAGAGAGGAAGCAATTTCTTTATTTTGCCTCCCTGTTTGTAATAATTGCAGAACTTCAATTTCTCTATTAGTGAGATGAGCCGGGTTGCTTATTGTACTAGCTCTTTTGCCCCTTGGAATTCTGCGAATACCTGCAGCCCGTACTATTTTTTTTGCTTTTTCAAAGATGGCAGTCGCGCCCATCTCTTGTAGTTCCATCAATCCCGTTTTTTTATTTTCTTCATCCCCATCTAATAGTGTAATGGCTTTTTCATAGGGGCAGCCCAGTTCATCCCAGAAAATAACCGCATTTGTGATCTTGTTTTCGAGAATATATTTATAGGGAGTGTATGGCTCTTTAATTGCCAGTTTTGTTTTTCTGGATTTATAAAACCAAAATGCAAATTCACTATTGGCAGTGCCACAATCTACACGGGCAATCAGGTTAAAGCAGGTTTCTAATTCTTTAGCTGAAAGTAGTGTTTTCCCTGAGAGCCATTCGTATTCTAAAATAGCCGTAACAACGGGCATAATTATTTGGTATTCTTTTGTTTTGAATGCCATTTCTTTAACTGTGACAAGACAAATCTCTGCTTCGGGGTTCCCTTTACGTAACTTGAGAACCGCAGCTATTGTAAGTGCTCCAATTCTTACTGCTTCCGGATGAACCTGGTATTTTATAAGATTATCGGCTATTGAATCTGCTTCGTTCCAATTACCTGTTTCCAATAATATCCGGGCTTCTAAATATAATGTAAAGGGTTTTGATGTGTTTAGATTTCGTTGTTCACAATACAGGTTGTTTTCAGTGAGCAGGCTACGAGCTTTGTTATATTCTTTTACTATTATTAAACTAAATATAATATTGGTTTGGGCCCTTTCTACATCTACTTCCAAATTATGTTCGAATGCTATTGATAAGCTTTTATATAGAAATTGTTCCCCTTTGGCTGTATCTTTTGTTTGCCTCCATAAAGCTGATCCAATATTATTTAAAGCGTGACTGATGATTACATTATCATTGATCTCCCGGCCGATAGCCAATGCTTTTTCTCCCCATTCAATACATTCCAGCGTATTGGCAGAATACATTTTAACCTCAGAAAAGTTGCTGAATGCCATCCCTTTCACCTCAGAGGCAGGCAAATCTTTCAACATTTCAATGGCTTGTATCGCACATTTTTCTGTCTTTACGTTATTCCCTTCAAGCCTCCATAACCTAGAAAGAAACAGAAGATTACTGGCCGTATCTTCCATATCATTTTGTAATCTTTCCAATTCGAATACGTTGGTCTGATATAGAATAGCTTCGGTAATTTGATTAGTCAAGTAGCATTCATATGCATAAGATTTATACAATTCTACAAGTTCAGTTTCTCCTCTTTTTCCAGCATACTTAATTGCCGTCAGGTATAATTTTGAAGCTTCGAGGTGTGCACCCGCAATACTGGCCTGTTGGGCAGCTATCGGGGCAAATTCATATACAATTGAATCCAGGTTTGCATTTTTGGCATGATGAATTATTTTTTCTATCTCGCCTGTTTCTTTGAGCAGTTCGAAGAATGATTCGAGTATATATTTATGCAAATTTATTTTTTTAATGGGAGAGAATGATTCTTCTATTGTTCTCCTGTATAATTCATGCTTGAATTGTATCTTATCATTGTTTGCGATGAGGATTTTGGCATTAAGGCAAGTCTCAATTGCTTCATGCCATTTTGGGTCTATTTTTGAAAGTAATTTGGTTTTAAGACCATCGGGGATTACTGAAAGAATTTCCCATAAGTTTTTGGTAGCGTCATTCTGATGGCGAAATACTGTAAGAACCGCATCCTTTACATTGGCAGGAACCCCGGGGCTATAATTGGCTATAATTTCATGGACGAAGAAGGGGTTCCCATTGGTTAAAAGATAGAGATTTTCTCCATCATAACCTTTCTGCTCTGCCAGCCGGGACACAGCTGTTTGAGATAGTGGTTTCAATGGTACCCTTGTATACGTATCACTGGGCAATCCACTTAGTATGGAACTAAGGATTCTGTCTCCTTCAAAATCTGTGTCTCTGCATGTTATAATGAACATGCACCTGGTTTTACTGATTCTTCTCGCCAGAAATTTGATGTAATCTATTGTCGCTTCGTCAGCCCAATGTATATCTTCAAAAACAATTACTACTGGTTCTCTTTTATTGATAAGATCCTGCGCAAAGTGGTTAAATAAGTCACCCCTTGAAAGGCTATTCACAAATGGTTCACTCCAATCTATTTTTAGCTGCATAGCCAGATCGATTATGGGCGAAAGGGGTCTTGGCGTAGATAATGAATCGCAGTTTCCAATATAGAATTTCACTCCTGTTGGGAGGTTATTCAGAAAGTGGTTTAGCAGCATGGTTTTTCCAATACCTGCCTCACCGGTAATGATATAGTTATGCCCTCCTTCTGAAGGGATCTTTTTTATGCCACTAGCAAGTGTTAATAGATCGTTCTCTCTTTCGATTAACTGCATATATGAAATATGGGGTACTGGCTTTGAAATATAGGGAATATTACCTATACTATTTAGATGTAACTATGGTTGCTTTGCACCGTAAAATATTCCATAATTAAATTAACGCAATGAAAAGAAGTATTTGGACAACAGTTTTCCTTGTAGCAATGTCAGGGGCATTCGCACAAAAAAGTGCATCTAAGAGGTTTTTTATGGATGTACATCAAATGGAGCCAGGAAAAGTAACTTTTGACGCCGTAATGGAGGCTCATCAGAAAGATCTTAAGACAGGGCCTGAATACGGTGTAGATTTTATGAAATTCTGGGTAGATGAAAAAAAAGGATTGATATACTGTCTTGCATCCGCAGGTAAGGCAAGTGATCTTACTACGGCGCATAAACATGCGCATGGATTATTACCAAAGGATGTGTATGAAGTAAAAAGCAGTATGGTTGATCCGGAAGTGCCTGGTAAACAATATTTTATGGATTTTCATTATGTAGGTCCTGGTCAAGTTACTGAGCAGGCAGTGGCCGGGGCGCATGAAAAAGATCTGAGTGTTCAGCGTAAGTATGGCGTTAACCTGATTAACTACTGGCTTGATGAGAAAAAAGGTGTAATCTTTTGTCTTGCACAAGCTGCTGATAGTGCTGCATTGATCAAAACACATAAAGAAGCCCACGGTTTATTGCCTAATGCTGTGCAAACAGTAAAACAGGGTCAATAGTAGCTATCTTGAGAATCAGCTATAAGCTGTTAGATCGAAGACAAAAAGTTGTGCATTCAAGGTTAGCCGATCAGTCTGCCAATATACAGCTCAATTTTTTGTTTTCTAACTTATCAGGGTTTCAAAGGAGAAAACAGCATAATAACTGCTGAAATTTCAGCGAAAAAATAAATGGAGACCAGTAACCATTGTAAAAACGGGGCGTAACCGAAAAGCCAAATGAGTAGGATAAATAGTATATGCCAAAATTTTTAATCGAAAGAGAGATGCCGGGATTAGGAAAACTGACTCCTGAAGAGCTTAAAAAAGCTTCACAAACTTCCTGTGCTGTTTTAAATAGGTTGAACTCAGTTCAATGGCTGAACAGCTTCGTAACTGCTGATAAACTCTATTGTGTTTATATTGCTCCTAATGAAGAATTGGTAAGGGAACATGCCAAATTAGGAGGTTTCCCTGCAAATGCCATTAACAAAATCAGCGCAATTATTGATCCCACTACTGCAGAATAGTGAATCTGTAAGAATCATTTAAATTGTTTGAAAGTAAGTATTGGGCCTGTTGAATATTTTATTCGGCAGGCTTTCTACTTTTGGCCGCAGATGTTTTTGTTTCTGCAATTGCATGGTTTGGAATACATTGCCATATAAGGGTACTTGTATATAAGAAGTATTTGCTGTAGTGAGGGTGTTACTCCTTTTTAAACCTTAGCTGGTTTTGTAGTTTTAGCTGAATCAGGTAAGGCTATATAGTAGTGTTAACTGTCTGATTTTCAGGATGCTCATATTTAGATAGTTACAACAAAACAACCTGCTTTTGTTTCACACAAGTGTTGTTGGTCAGACGACTGATAGCGGAAAGAGGGTGGGTTTAGTTTAAAAATACAGATTTTAATTTGTTCGCTGCGTTTCCTTAAAGTCAACTTTTTTGGTATTGCCTTTTACTTTGGATCTGCCAAAAATATAAGTGAGGCTGAAGTTGGCGGTGCGGTAATTGTAATCGGTGTAGACATACTGCGTATAACCCTTGAAGTATGAGCGGGATCGGTCAACCGCACCCAATGCTGCTGATGCGGTGAATTGCAGTTTGTTGTTGAGGGCCAGCATCCTTGCACCGGATGAAAAATCGAACTGGGCAGCGCGGTAGGTATTACCTTGTGTGCCAGGAAGTGTTTTAGAATAATTGATAAAAACTGTTAATTTGTTGCTGATGCGGAAGGTATGGTTTGTGCCCAGATTAAACAGTGAGCCTTTTTCTGTGATAAAATCCGCTACTGTAGAACTTGAAGCAGACATGCTGTACGTTACATGGCTGCTGCTTTCCCACCACTTGAAAAATCTGATACTTGAGGTAGCGGTCAGGCCAGTGCTGTTTTGGGTCAGAAAATTTTTAGCATCCACCACTTTATAGGTGCCGATTACTTGTGTGATGTACCCAAATCCATTATCAAGGTGCTGCGTATAGAATGTAACAGAAAGATAGCTTTTGTATAACCAGGTGAGTTCAATGTTGTGCGTTAACGATGGCTGTAACAAGGGGTTACCTGTTGAATAAGTATATGGATTAGTGTAATAACGGAACGGATTAATGGCCCGGAAATTGGGCCGGTTGATTCGTTTCGAATAACTTAAGGATACAGTATGGGTAGAGCCTGGTTTGTAAGTGAGGTATGCAGTGGGAAACAGTTTGCCGTATTCGGAGCGATTGCGGGAACTGGTGGTGGGGGAATAACCTTCAATAATCGAGTACTCATAACGAAGCCCCGCTTTCCCTGTCCACTTTTTGTTGATCACTTTCTGCATACTGACATAACCTGCAATATTCTTTTCATTGTAATCGAAATGATTGCTTTTTGAATGGTCGATCACGTATTGCTGCGCAACCAAATCGCTGTAGCGTACATCGGAGTTGTTATCGAAGTTGGTGAATTTGGTGCCCGTTTCTACTGTTGCCCATTTATACGGAAGTATAAGATCGGACTGAGCAGACCAGATCTGGTAACGAATGCCGCTGAACGTTCTGACTGCTTGAATATTCGATGAATGATCCGACAGTGTTGTAAAATCGATATTTGTAATGGGCGCATTAGAAAAATAGTTTAAGTCGGTAGTTAGTTTCTTGCCAGAACTGCCCAATTTCTGGTCGTAATATAATGTGATGGTGCGTGTTTCAGTCGGATTTTTGCTATGCGACAATGTTTGTAAAATAGAATCCGTTGCATTATTTCTCTGGTATGTGGTGGTATTTTCCAGATTGAGCTCATAATTGGTGCTGCCTTCATCATAAACAAAGCCGATTGCGCCTGTATTCGTGATTTTGTATTCAAAACTCGTATTTGCACCGATTCCTGTGGCCAATGTGAGCCGCGGATCATGGCTAAAGATTGCGTAGTTAAGGCCTACTATGTCATTTTGCTCTTGTATAAAACCCTTGCGGTTGTAATGGCGAAGTTTTATCGATGCGCTTATTTTGGCCGACTGGAAATTGAGGCTGGCGTTGTTGCCGAAGCCAGGGTACATCCGTTGTGCATATGAAGTACTGATGCTACCTCCTATACCCTGTGAAAGATCTCTCTTGAGTACGATGTTGATCAGGCCGCTGTTGCCTTGCGCCTCATATTTTGCGGGCGGGGTAGTAATGATTTCAATTTTTGCTACGTCATCCGATCTTAAAGATTTCAGGTAGTTAATAAGATCCGATCCTCCTAAGTGTACTATGCGTTCATTAATCATTACGGCAACACTGCTCTTGCCGATGATAGAGATCCCGTTTTCGGAAACCTTGAGCATGGGGGCAAGCCCAATCGCTGTTGCGAGATCAGTTCCTCTCGCCGCAAGGGAGTTTCCTATATTGAAAACCGTACGATCAATTTTTCTTTCGAGCAGAGGTTTCGAGGCCGTAACAATAACATCCTGTAAGATGGAAGATGTAAATTTAACTTTTACCACAAGCATTGTATCATTTGCCAGATGAAACCGGCCCGAAAAAAGTTGGGCACCAATTAAATTGGCGGTAAGTGTATAATTCCCTTTCGGCAAGCCTGCAAAGGCAAATGAGCCGAGGCTGTCCGAAACAGATATCCGAATTATCTTACTGCTGTCGGCCGATAAATTTATAGCGGCAAAAGAAACGCGGGAGCCTGTTGAATCGATAATATATCCAGACACTTTAAATTGTGCGTTGGAAAGCAGACCCATTGAAAGAAAGAACAGAATAATGCTGTTTTTTAGGGTGTTGGTAAGTTTTACAATCATACCACATGTGAGCGCATTGTTTAGTTAGGCTGAGAATGCTGCTATTAGAAAGTCACAATTTCAGGAAATTTGTTGCACCATTTTGGTGAAAATAAAGTCAGATTGGCTTTCTGATTCACCGTCATGGCAGAAGAAAAGATTCCGTTGCAGCAGCTGAATGGGATAGGATGTATCATACAGGTAATACGTCAGTAAAATACCATGCAGTTGGATCGTCTCAGTAATTATATTTTACTCATATAACCAGTTCCAACAAAACAATATTCAGATTCCTATGTTGCAACGGAAGATCGGGTGTATCCGGTGTTGTATAGGTTTCTACTACGGAAAAGCCATAACTTCTGTAATAACCGATGATCTTATTGTTTTCAGCCCAGGTATCCATCCGGATAAAACGCATTCGTTTTTCGTTGGCCATATTTTTTGCCCAGTTCAATACCAGGCCGAATACGGGGCCTTCGTTAACATGGCGGTTGGCAACAATTCGGTGAAGGTATATGGCATCGCCTTTTTCCTTTTCGCGCCAGATAAATGGATCTGTGTAACAGACGCTGAAGATGCCGCAGATCTGTTCGTTATTAATGATCTTGTATAACTGTCCGCTTTCAACATCCCGCTGCAGGAATGCTTTGTCATAATTCTTCCATCCTGTAAAGTTGTTCTTTTGCTGGTAATCGATGGCTTCTTCAAACAGTTTGTATATAATGGGTAGATCGTTAAAGTTGGCAGGTGTGATCATGACAATGGGTTTATTGGTTATTATTCAGGTTGCTGTGGCGGGCACTGTACATGAAATACAGCAGTAAGCCGATGAAACTCCAGACAACGAATCGGATCCAGGTGGCTGTGTCGAGACTGCACATCAGCAACAGGTTAAAAGCAATGCCCAATGGCGCCACCAGCTGGATGTTTTTTACTTTGTAGGGCCGGTAAAGACCAGGTTCTTTCCTGCGCAGAATCAGTACTGCGCCACAGATCATGGCAAAAGCAAACAGGGTACCGATGCTGGTCATCTTTGTGGCTTTTTCAATCGGCGTTACTGCTGCTACCACAGATGCCACGGCACCCAGCAGGAGGGTGCTTTTCCAGGGTGTTTTGTGAATAGGATGGATGGCCGCAAAAAGTTTGGGTGGGAGTAAACCATCTTTCGCCATATTAAAAAAGATCCGTGTTTGCGACAGTAACATGACCAGCATCACGGATATCAAACCGATCACTGCCGCAATAGTGATCAGGAGCGAGGCCCAGCTCAATCCCGCAGCATCAAATGCCGATGCTACCGGTGCACCCAGATCGATCTTCTTGTAATTCACCATGCCTGTCAAAACCATCGATACGAGGATATACAAACTGGTACAAATGATCAGCGAAGCGATGATGGCGAAGGGAATATGTTTGGTGGGATTGATGGCTTCCTGTGATTGCGTGGATACGGCGTCAAAACCAATAAAAGCAAAAAAAACGATACCGGCGGCCGTCAGCACGCCACTCCAGCCATAATGATGCCCACCAGCAGCATCCGTAACCCTTTCGGGAATGAAGGGGTGCCAGTTGGAGGGGTCAATATAAAACACACCTACGCCTATCACAAACAGCACAGCTGCCACTTTTAAGGCAACGATGGTATTATTTACTTTAGCCGATTCTTTGATGCCCCGGTACAGGATCCATGTTACCAGCCATACAATTAAACCGGCAGGCAGGTTAATGGCGAAAGGGAAAGGGGCCAAACCCAGTTTCGCTGCTTCTTCATTTGCGGTAAAAGGATCATTGACCAACCATAGCGGGATATTACTGACACCCGCCAGGTGTAATAGTTTTACGAAATATTTCGACCAGCTCACCGCTACGGTGGTGGCTCCCATCATATATTCCAGGATCAGGTTCCAACCAATGAACCAGGCAAACAATTCGCCCATAGTGCCGTAGGAATAGGCATAGGCAGAACCGGATACCGGTAAGATGGAAGCAAATTCAGCGTAACATAAGGCAGCAAATAAACAACCAATACCGGCCAGGATAAACGAAAGCGCCAGCGCGGGACCTGCATACAGGTTGGCAGCTACACCGGTCAGCACAAAAATGCCGCCGCCAATAACGGCACCCACACCAATAGCTGTCAGTTCCCATTTGCCAAGGCTGCGGTTGAGTTCACTTGATTTGATGTCGCTGTGGTACGCGCTGATCGGTTTAATACGAAAATACTTGTTGAATGACATAGTGGGATGTTTAGTGGGTAATGGACAACATGGCCTGTGCAACGGCGGCCCTGGCGTGGATCTCAGTAGTATTAAAAACAGGAACAGAAAAATCTTCCTGACCGATAAGCAACGGAATTTCGGTGCAACCGAGTATGATGCCCTCGGCCCCCTGTTCGATCAGTGCTTCAGCGATCCTGAGATAGACTTTTTTGGTTTGTGCAGACAGGATGCCTTTACCCAGCTCGTGCAGTAATGTAAACTCGATAAAGTCACGTTCAGCTTTGCTGGCCGGAATAATCGAATCGATCCCGTTTTCACGCAGTGTTCGCCGGTAGAAATCCAGTTCCATGGTATAAGTGGTGCCAAGCAGTCCCACTTTTTTTAATTTCTTTTGCTCAATGGCAGCTGCGGTAACCAGCCTGATATCAACCAGGGGACTTTGCATTTTTTCAGCAATCCGTTCTGCCACTATATGTGCTGTGTTGGCGCAGAGCAAAATCAACTCTGCGCCGGCTTTTTCAAGCTGCAGTGCCGCATCCAGGAGCAAGGCAAAGCTACCGTCCCAATCATGGGCCGCATTGCAGGTATGGAAGCGTTGGAAATTGACGGAATAGATCATACACTCCGCATAATTCAAACCGCCGGACAGCCTGTTGGTTTCTTCGTTGATGATGCGGTAATAGTCGATGGTGGAGCTCCAGCTGATACCGCCTACAAGACCGATTTTTTTCATATTGGTTCAGTTAAGTATCCGTAAATATTCAATAAAGGGACCTACGTCTTCTTTGTACTGCTTAGCCATTACCCGTAAGATCTGTGTGGTATGTGAGAGGTCATGGGTTACCCAGGTGGATAATACATTTTGTAAGGTTACGGTACCCATTTTCGGATGTAAGCCCGTTTTGTGGAGGTCTGTTTCAGAAAGCGGATGGGAACGGAGTGATGCGAGGTTCTGTTGTCGCAGGTCTGTGAACTCAGTTAATAAGGTGCTCATGTTTTTGCCTTTGATCCACTCAAACTGTCTGCTCATATCAAATGGTGAGAGACGTTTCTGATCGTCATCGGAAAGAATGGTTCGTATCCGCCCAAAAAAATTATTCTTTTCGCAGAAGATCAGATGACCCATTATCTCCAACGGACTCCAGGTGCCCTGCCCTTCGTTCCGCATAACCCAATCATCGGGTAATTCATTGAGTAAGGAAGAAAGGGTGCCGGGTGTTCGTTCCAATAACTGTAAAGCTGTTTTGACAGAATATTGTTGCATATGGATGTTAACTGGTTTTACGAAGGGTTTTTACTCTTTCCTCAAAACCCATGGCTGGCGCAAGTGGATTCACTACCTGTTCAAAGAACTGCAGCAATGGTTCCGAGTGCTGGTGACTTTTTTGTGTTTGCAGGTGAACATGCACCAGTCGTCCCCATAAAACAGATTTGACAACTGTCTGCCCGCTGTTCCACATTACGGCTTCAAACAGCAGACTGCTGCCGCTATAAGCGATGAGTTGTGTCTGGATCAGTATTTCTTCTGCGAGCAAAGCAGGAGAGAGGTAACTGATCTGCGTTTGTGCCGATACCCAACCCACCGATTGCTCGCGTGCGATCCGGTAGATATCGAAATCATAATTTTCGAGTAACTGGTCGCCACGGGCCGTCAGCATATAATCGATATACCGCGAATTGTTCAGATGGTTAAACGGGTCGCAATCATGAAAGCGGACTTTCATTTTGCTTGCAAGGGTTTTCTTCAGTGGATTCATACAAGGTGTTTAGTCGGTTTGTAAAATATACCGATCGGTATATTAGTATGCAAAAAAAATCAATACGCCATATCCCTGATCATTTTTTCGAGAAAATTCATGGCTATCCGCAGGTCGCCTGATTTGCCGGTCACTTTTGCCTGCATCACGGCGCCTTCGATGAGGGAACATAAGATGACCGCAAACCCTGCCGGATTTGTATCAGCTTTGATCTCTTTTCTTTCAATGCCTCTTTTCACCTGGTTTTCCACCGACCGTTTCCAGAAGGCCAGGGCTTCGGCCGCCTTCGCACGCAGTTCCGGGTGCGTATCATCCGCCTCGGTAGAGGTATTCAGGATCGGGCAGCCTGGTTGCAGGAAGGGAATCTTTAAAAAATCACGGTATACCATCGGATAGGCAAGCAGCCTGTCGATGGCGTTTTCTTTTGCAAGGATCCTGGTTTTCAGGTAAGCTGTCACTTTCTCAAAATTGTAATCAAAAGCTGCCAGTGCCACTTCATCCTTATTGGTGAAATTGCCATAGATACTGCCTTTGGTTAAACCGGTAGCCTGTGTAAGATCACCCAACGAGGTACCCGCATACCCCTTGGTATTGAAAACCGGGGCCGTTTTTTCGATAATATACCGGCGGGTACGTTCTGCTTTTGACAGGGAATCTTTCATCATGAGAATCAAATATAAGATAAATAATACCAATTGGTATATTTTGATAAAATAATTTTTTATCGGAGCCCTGTGCGAATAGTTGAACAAATGAACAGACGAACAGATGAACAAGGAACAGATGAACGGATGTACGAGGAAGCAGAACCAAGAAAAGACGAGAATATGAGTATAGACCGGCTGTCATTCTTCCGTTCCCTGTTCATCTGTTCGATATTCTTCTGTTTCCTTGATTTTCCCTTGTTCCAGATTATCTTGCACTCACATGTCTTATCCCGATATATTACTCGAAATACAAAAGGGTTTTTCCCTGTATGTACCCGATCCGGAACAGGTTAAACGGGTATATGAGCAATTGCGTACAAAAGACCAGGGAACGCCGTTCCCTTTCTGGGCTAAGATCTGGCCCTCTGCGATGGCTTTGACTGATTTTCTGCAACAGCATCCTCATTGGATCAAAGACAAACAGGTGCTTGAATTGGGAGCGGGTATTGGCTTGCCTTCATTGCTGATGGCCAAACAGGCTGCCGGAATGATCATCAGCGACCACGCAGCGGAAGCCGTGGTTTTGTTGCAGAAAAATATACAATACCTGGGTTTGGCAAATGTAAAAGCAGTTTGCCTCGACTGGAACGATCTTCCGGAAGTGATCAGGGCCGATACCTTATTGTTAAGTGATATCAATTATGCCCCCGAACAGTTTGCACCATTGCTGGCATTGATCCGGAGAATGCTGGTGCAGGGCACGACCATTATTCTGGCAACCCCGCAACGGATCACTATTACGCCATTTGCAGAAGCCATCCAGCCTTATATCAAAGAATCCGTTCTGCAAACCGTGGTGGATAACAGCCAGCCTGTGGAGATCCGGATCCTGGTGCTTACCCAATAACCGGTTAAGGAGCCGGATGTTTGAAAAGTGTAAGAATCTGCTTGTAATTTATTAAGCTACCGGAGCAGACTGTTATACCTTTGAATGCGTAATGAAAAAAGTGGGAGAGAAGAATGGTGTAACTTGAACCAATCAACTTTATCCGTGCAGTGTAAAACGCAGGTGCGCGTTTCATTTATACATCAGCCTTTAAAAACTATACAAATGGGAACACCTAACACCAAAGCATTCGGAACGGCCTCGCCCGAAGCGGCTTTACAACAAATGCAGATTGAGCGCAGAACGGTTACGCCGAAAGATATTGAAATCGAGATCCTGTATTGCGGGGTTTGTCATTCAGACCTGCACACCGCCCGCAACGATTGGGGTGGAACCATTTACCCTGCTGTACCTGGTCATGAAATTGTAGGGAAAGTAACCAAAGTAGGTGCCGAAGTAACCAAACTGAAAGTTGGCGATTTTGCCGCTGTGGGCTGTCTGGTAGGCTCTTGTGGTACCTGCGATAGCTGCCAGCATGATCTGGAACAATACTGTTTAAACGGTTTTGTAGGCACCTACAATGGCAAGGACAAACATTCCGGCACACAAACCTTTGGTGGTTATTCTGAACGTATTGTAGTGGATGAACATTTTGTGCTGAAAGTGCCCGCCAACCTGGACCTGGCTGCTACGGCTCCTTTATTATGCGCCGGTATCACTACCTGGTCGCCATTGCGCCACTGGAAAGTGGGTAAGGGTAGTAAAGTGGCTATTGTAGGTTTGGGTGGATTGGGCCATATGGCCATTAAACTCGCCAAAGGTCTCGGTGCAGAAGTAACCCTGTTCTCCCGAACACCGGGCAAAGAAAAAGATGCCATCCGATTGGGAGCCGATGCGGTGGTGATTTCTACAGATGCAGATCAGATGAGTAAAGTAAAAGGTAAGTTTGACCTGATCATTGATACGGTTCCCTATGTACACGATGTAAATCCCTATGTGGCTACCTTGAATATCAGCGGCACATTGGTGTTGGTGGGGTATTTAGGCGGACTGGAACCGATACTGAATACGGTTCCCATGATTCTCGGAAGAAAAGCCGTAGCCGGATCCCTGATCGGCGGCATTGCAGAAACACAGGAAATGCTGGATTTTTGTGGTGAACACAATATTGTTTCGGATATAGAGATCATCAACATGCAGGATATCAATGAAGCCTATGAAAGAATGCTGAAAAGTGATGTGCGTTACCGTTTTGTAATTGATATGGCCAGTTTAAAACAATAGTTGGTAAACAGCTGATATTGTATGATGCGATCCATCCTCTTGTTGGTTCTTCTGTTTTGCTGTAATACAACACAGGTAATAGCGCAGCCCGGTACTTTCCGTATCACACAGCGTAGTGCAGTTTTTGATTCAACTGACTTGTTTGTATCCTGTCACGCATCCACTTTGGTATCGCTGGAGAAGGGGGTGCTGATGAGTGCCTGGTTTGGTGGCAGTGCCGAGGGTAAGAATGATGTCTGTATCTGGGGAGCTTTTTTACAGCAGGGAAAATGGAGCCGGCCCCAATTGCTGGTTACCGGCAAACAGGCCGATGGTAAACAGTTTCCCTGCTGGAACCCCGTTTTGTTCAAAGCCCGCAATGGGATGTTGTATCTGCATTACAAAGTGGGCCCCAATCCGCGCGAATGGTGGGCGCTGTATATCCGATCTGCCGACAATGGCAAATCATGGTCGGAACCCATTCGATTACCGCAGGGAATGCTGGGTCCTATCCGCAATAAACCTATTCAACTGCCATCAGGCGAAATACTCTATCCATCCAGTACAGAAAGTCTGGACGGTAAATGGGAAGTGCATATGGAGATCTCTGGTGAATCGTTGACCAATTGGAAAGCGTATGCCGTTCCTGGAGATAAATATGGTGTGATACAACCCACTATCCTGCAACACCCGCAAGGGAAACTGCAGATCCTCTGCCGTAGCCGCCAGAATGTGATCACAGAAAGTTGGTCGGAAGATGGCGGTAAAACATGGGGGGCCATGCAACCCATTGCTTTGCCCAATCCCAATTCGGGGATTGATGCGGTTAGTTTACGGGATAGGAGACAGTTATTGGTATATAATCCCCTCAGCGCAGGTAAAGAATGGTGGGAGGGAAGATCGGTTTTAAAAGTGGCTATTTCTTCCGACGGGCGCAACTGGAAAGAGATCTGTACACTGGAGGACCATACGAGCGGTGAATACAGTTATCCTGCTATCATTCAGGACAGGGATGGAGTTGTTCATATCAGCTATACCAACCAGCGGAAGCAGATTCAATATGTTCGGCTGGATCCTGTTTTCTGATCGGCACTTTCTTGTTTTTATTTAATGGACCGTTCCCTTTTTTTACGTACATACCAGTAAGTGGCCAATAAGGCAGTAATCAATACCGCCACTTGTATCATCAATCCGATCTTATCGGTTCTTTCCAATAATACGGGGTTGGTGCCCGGCGGATAATCCAGGATCCAGACAGCGCCTTTGCTTCCTTTCATGCCTGTGATTGTTTGCAGCATATTGAGTGTAAAGTGAATGCCGGTAGGTACGGCAATACCGCGCGACCAGATGGCAGCCAATCCGAATACGAAAGCCCACACAAAAGGTCCCGCAAAAGAACTGAGCAGGCTCCATCCATTTAATACATGATACAGTCCGAAAGCAACTGCGATCACCAACTGGCTGATCCATGGGCCGTAAGCCTGATATAATTTTTGTTGCGGGTAAGACCTGAACCCGATCTCTTCCATCAAAGCCAATGGCAGTATGGGTAGATATAGGAACATATAATCAGCAGGAGACGATTGCGGCTGATACCGGATGGTTAACTCACTGAATTGCAGTAGCACAAAAAGGATGATGGCAAAAATAACCACCCCTATCAGCGAACCCAATACAAACCTGAACAAGGTTTTCTTTTCCCAGCTCAGTCCCATGGAAGCAAAAGAGGGCTGTTTGTTCCGTTGAAAGAACCTTGCTGTTACCAGGCCGGCCAGCGAACCCAGTATGCCATAAGCCAAAAAGCTGTACGCGGGCGAAAACAGGGAGCGGGCATTGCCACAGAGAAATAGTAGACCGGTAAAAACCAGCATGAAGAGTATCGGTTTCCAAAAGGCTGAAATGCCTGCCGGTTGTAGTGCTTCGTTTTTGGGCACGGGATAAAGGTTGTATAACGGGATTAAAAAGCTGTCTGAATCGATTTATTTTTTTTGATCATCCAGTTCCACCACTACCGGAAAATGATCAGAAGGTACCCTTGCGATATAAGGTGCTTTATTGTTAACTAATTCTTTCTCGGTTCTTTTACCACGATAGGTGTCTGTGAGTATACCGTATCTTTTTACATGAAAGAATTGATTGACGAAAATATGATCAATCCGGCTGTCTGTTTGTGCATCGGCATTGAAGTTATTGAAGGTTCCATTGGTAGCTAAGCGGATAGGTGCCAGTTCATAAGCATCGCGTAACAGGCCGGAATTGTTGAGGAGGGTATAACTTTCATTGAACTGATCCACGTTAAAATCTCCGGTAAGTATCAGCGGCATATTGGCCGGCAGTTCCCGCATTTTCTGCATCACCAGTTTGGCGCTTTCGGCACGGGCCTGTACGCCGATATGGTCCATGTGCAGGTTATAGAAATAGAAAACGAATCTGGTTTTTTTCTCCCGGAATTTACCCCAGGAGCAGATCCTTGGCAAAGCGGCATCCCATCCCTTGTTAGGCCGGTCGGTAATGGGAGAGAGCCAGAAATTTCCTTTTTCCAGCAGATCAAATTTGTTGGTGTCATAAAAGATGGCGGCATATTCTCCTTTCTGTTCTCCATCATCTCTGCCCACACCGGTATATGCATAGCCGGGCAGGTTTTGTTGCAGGGTTTCTAACTGGTGGTGCAGTCCTTCCTGTATGCCAAAGATCTCCATATTGTGAAAACGGATCATGGATACGATTACCGGGTAACGTTGTGCCCAGCCATTGCCGTTTACACTATCGCCGGCATTAGCGTAGCGGATATTATAAGTGCCTGCTACAAAATGCTGTGCAGCACTTTTTGCAGCAGATAAGATGCCGGACAACGATAAGAAGAGTGCAATTGACCAATGTTTTATTTGCATATTGAAAGGGTTATAGTGGCGAGATGATGCATAAAGATATTTCTTCTTCATCAATGTACAGACAGACCGCGTACTATTTCATACCAGCCGATTCATTGCCTGTTATCAAAATCCGGAAATATCGGTGAATGCAACTGCAATACCGCTAAAAAGTAAAAGACAATCTCTTTCCCGTTTGCGTAAACAGGTTTTCCCGATGCGGCAGTATTTGTGTTTTGATTAGCAACAGTTTTGCGCACAAATAAAACTGTTTATGAAAAACATCGGATTTTTTTTAGCACTGTTGATCAGTGTATTCGCATATGGAAGCGCAGCGGATCCCAAAACCGGAACTATTAAAGGGAAAGTAATTACACAGGACCAGCTGCAGGCAGCGGGTGTAGTTGTGAAGATAACTACACTTAACAAAACCACACTCACAGATGAGGAAGGTATTTTCATTTTTACAAAACTGGCGGCTGGCGAGTATACGCTTGAATTCTCATTACTGGGTTATATTCCGGTAACAGAAAAAATCGCGGTAGTGGCCGGTAAAGAAACAATAGTAACCATACCATTGGCTGTAACAGTACGCCAGCTGGAAGAAGTGCTGGTAAAAAACGGACTCCGTTTTGCCAACCGGCAATCAGCAATGGTAGCGAAGATGCCTTTAAAGAATCTGGAAAATCCGCAGGTATATAGTGTGGTACCGGCTGCTTTGTTAAAAGAACAGGTAGTAACCAGTTTTGATGATGCATTGAAAAATGCGCCCGGGATTAATCGTTTATGGTCGTCTACCGGAAGGGGTAATGATGGTGGCAGCTATTATTCTTTACGCGGGTTCTCTTTACAGGCAAGGATAGTGAATGGTGTGGCAGGTGCCAGCAACGGTAGTCCTGACCCTGCCAATATGGAAAGGATCGAAGTGATCAAAGGTCCGTCGGGTACTTTATTCGGCAGCAGCCTGGTGTCTTTTGGCGGACTCATTAATACCGTTACCAAACGTCCGCAGGTAATTCCCGGCGGCGAACTATCTATTACAGGCGGCAGTTATGGTTTAACAAGACTTACTGCCGACATCAATACGCCGCTTGATTCTGCCGGAAGATTATTGCTTCGTACCAATGCAGCGTATCATTACGAAAACAGCTGGCAGGATGCAGGGTTTAAAAAATCCTTTTTCCTGGCACCGGCACTTACTTACAAGGTATCGCCCGGATTAACTTTTGATCTGCAGGCTGGCATTTATTCAGCTGAAGCTACCAATGCCGAAATGTTATTCCTTACCCGGACAGCTGCATTGAAAGTTACCCGTCCGCAGGATATGCGGATCGATTTTTCAAGGTCTTTCACCAGCAACGATATCACCATTAAAACGCCGGTGATGAACCTTGAAGCGGCGGTCAGATACCAACTGGGCAAAAACTGGGTATCACAAACCCTTTTATCACGTAGCAACCGGAAATCGGATGGTTATTACTCTTACCTGAGTATTTTGCCCGGCGATAGCTCATTGAGTCGGTTGATCAGTAACCAGAATTCCTACAGCATACTCACCGATCTTCAGCAGAATTTTATCGGTGATTTTCTGATCGGTGGTAAACGGAACCGGGTTGTAATTGGTGTTGATTTTTTATCCTCACAGCTGAATAATGCCAGCAGTGCTTATGTCAGTTTTGATACAGTACAGTATATCCGCAACGATGTCAAATACACCAACCTGACAAAGGCCGCAGTAGATGCGAGGCTGAATGGGGGCGTGCCTACTAAAACCACTGCTATCACCAACAGCTACAGTATGTATGCATCTGATGTGTTGGATCTGACAACGCAACTGCATATTATGGCGAGTTTGCGGGTAGACAGGTTTGATAACCGTGGCAGTTATAACCAGCGGACCAACCTTACCACCGGCGCGTATGCGCAAACTGCGTTCTCTCCCAAATTCGGGATTACCTATGAACTGATTCCAAGACATATGTCTTTGTTCGCCAATTATATGAATGGTTTCCAGAACCTGGCACCTGTAACACAGGCCGACGGAACTGTAAGCATCTTTAAACCACAGCAGGCCAACCAGTGGGAAGCGGGTATTAAAACTGAAATGCTGGGAGGCAAGATTACGGGAACCATTACTTACTACGATATCTATGTGCGTAATGTAACCCGTCCGCATCCCACATTTACAGGGTTTACCGTGCAGGATGGCAATATCTCCAGCAAAGGATTTGAAGCGGATCTGGTAGCTGCTTTATTTACCGATTGTAACATCGTGGCCGGTTACAGTTATAACCATGCAGTAAATGATCAGACAGAAAAAAATACCAACGGCCTGCGCCCGGTTTCTTCCGGACCCAAACACCTGGCTAATGTGTGGTTGAGTTACAAAGCCGGTAAGGGAAAACTAAAAGGAGTGGGTATTGGTTTCGGCGGAAATTATGCCAGTGAAAATATCATTACCAATAGTCTTGTAACCGGCCAGTTTATACTACCAGCCTATACGGTCATGAATGCAACGGTATTCTTTGATCAGCCTGCCTTCCGGATCGGTGTTAAACTGGATAATCTCGCCAATCAGCAGTACTGGAGTGGCTGGACAACCGTTGAACCACAGATGCCAAGACGTTTCGCCCTAAATCTTGCTTTCAAATGGTAAACAGAAAATCACGGATAAGACGGATCAGCGATTGGTTGCATTTGTGGCTGGGCCTGATCACAGGCATACTGGTGGTGATTATCAGTATCACAGGATGTTTGTACGTATTTGAGCGCGACCTGCGGGATATCACCGAACCTTACCGTTTTGTTACTGTCGAAAATAAACCCTTGCTGCCGCCATCGGTGTTACGTTCTATTGCTGAGAAACGAACGGGAGTTAGGGCAACCGGTGTGCAATACGGCAGACCGGGTGAAGCTGCGGCGGTTACCTATACCAAAAAATCGCAGGGATTTACATACGTATACCTGAATCCGTATACCGGGGATTTTATCCGGGAAAAAATCCGTGACAGGGATTTTTTCCGGATCGTACTGGCCGGTCATTTTTATCTCTGGTTGCCTCCCAAAATCGGGCAGCCGGTGGTATCGGTTACAGTATTGATCTTTGTATTCCTGCTCATCAGTGGGATCATTATGTGGTGGCCCAAAAAATGGAACCGCACAACAAGGAAAAACAGTTTCGGTATCAACTGGAAAGCCCGGTTCAAGCGGTTGAATTATGACCTGCACAACGTGTTGGGGTTTTATGTGCTGCTGCTGGCTTTTGTGATCGCTGTTACCGGACTGGTGTTTGGATTTAAGTGGTTTGCCAGATCTTATCATTATCTGGTAACCGGAGGGAAGACATTACCCGCAACCAAAAAACCATTATCAGATACTGCCTATATACTACCCACTCTGGTGCAAAACACCGAAGATAGCATCTGGCAACTGGCGATGCAGGAATATGCACCTATTACAGGTTTGTTGCAGATCAGTTTTCCAGGCAAAACAGCAGACCCGGTGGCTGTAACGTATAACCCGGATAAGAAAACATATTACAAAAGGATCTTCCGGTATTTTGACCGATATACAGCGAAAGAACTTCCAACCAGCATACCCGCGCCTGCTACCACGGGAGAAAAAATTTACCGCATGAATTATGATATCCATGTGGGGGCCGCTTTTGGTTTCACAGGGAAGATTATTGCATTCACAGCCAGTCTTATATGCGCCAGTTTACCCGTAACCGGCTTTTTGATCTGGTGGGGTAGAAAAAGAAAAGTCCGCCTGCCCAATAAACGAACAGACCAATAATAGTATTTGAGATGGATTTTCTGGTAATCCCGGTTTTTGATAAAAAATTTGGCGTATTGGTAAAAAGTCCTTTATTTTTGTTTAACAGTGTTAAATTATTTAACTATTGTTATTGCTTACAATGGCCAGCAAAGAAAGAATACAAAGATTGAAAGAAGAAACAAGGATCCGGATCCTTGAAGCTTCGCTTGATATTGTAAAGGAGGAAGGTTGGCAATCGCTTAGTATGCGTAAGATTGCAGACAGGATTGAATATACAGCCCCTATCATTTATGAATATTTTGCCAATAAGGATGCTATTCTTAATGAACTTACGCGGCAGGGTTTTGTAAAGTTGGCCCTGGAAATGGATGGAGCAAGCAAGGCTTTTTCAGACCCCTCGGCGCAATTGGAAGCCATGTGGCTGGCTTACTGGAATTTTGCCTTTGCCAATAAGGAATTGTACCAGGTTATGTATGGCGTTGAAATGAACTGTTGTGTGTTTGAAAATAGCTGCCCGGACATACAAGGACCTTCCAACCTGATCTGGGATAAAATTACCGAGCTGGTTCCTGAAGAAAACCGTACAGAGGACTATATCTGTACCAAGTATTATACGTTCTGGTCGGTTGTACATGGGTTGATATCGATTAATATGACACGCCAGACCCGCCAGGCAAGCGATGAAATCAATAAACAAGTTTTAAAAGATGCGATATCCGGAATTATTAACTCAATGAAATAAGCGGTTTTTTATTTATTCAAAAGTTAACACTGTTAGATTATTTAATTATGTTTTTATTAATAATTAGCCGCCCATTTTAAAATCCAATATTCACCCTATAGAAAGCAGTAGCAAAGCTGTTTTTTTAATCCTTAAACCTTAACACTGTTAAACAATTTAATTACGTTATGAAAAAAATCATCTACCCAGGCGTTTTTTTAGTTTTAGTTGCCTGCGCCGGCAACCAGTTGAACCAAACACCGCCGCCACCACAAGCTTTACCCGTTATTAAACTGAACACCGGTTCTGCCACCATCTGGCAGGAATATCCTGCATCTCTTGAGGGAACCGTGAATGTTGAAATCCGTTCGCAGGTGAACGGTTATCTGGAAAAAATATATGTGGAAGAAGGGGCTTATGTATTACAGGGGCAACCTTTATTCAGCATCAATAGTAGCGAATACAAAGAGTATGCAAACAATGCCGGAGCCTCTATACAGCTGGCAAAAGCCAATATGGAAAGGGCGCAGGTTGAAGTGGACCGTATTAAACCACTTGTAGATAATAAAGTGGTTGCCGATGTACAATTAAAAACCGCTCTGGCAAACCTGGCTGCATCCAAAGCGGCTCTTGCACAGGCGGTATCCTCAAAGGGAAGTGCAGATATTACTGTTGGGTACACATTGATCAAAGCTCCCGTAAACGGTTATATTGGTCATATCCCTTTCAAAAAAGGAACTGTGGTAAGCAAAACCGATATAATACCATTAACGGTTCTTTCGGAGGTGAATAATGTGCATGCTTATTTTTCTATGAGTGAAAGTGATTTTTTAACCTTTTTATCCAAAGTAGAAGGCAAAACAACGGAGGAAAAGGTAAAAAACATTTTACCGGTAGAATTACAATTACCCGATAATACGACTTATAAAACAAAAGGCAGGGTGGAGCTGGTACAGGGTCAATTTGACCGAAATGCCGGTGCCATCAGTTTCAGGGCCGTTTTTAATAATGCAGATAAACAACTGCGTTCCGGTATGACAGGAAAAATCCGTATACCCTCCATGCTGCACGAACAAATCATTGTTCCGCAGGAAGCAACCTATGAAGTGCAGGATAAAATATTTGTATTTGCCCTGGGCGATAGTAATAAAGTAGCCAGTAAACAAATCTTCGTAAGTGGGAAAAGCGGTTCCAATTACCTGGTAAACAAAGGTCTTGTAAGCGGAGAAACCATTTTATTCAGTGGTTTACAGAGAGTGAGAGACGGAATTTTTATCGCACCACAACCTATTTCTTTAGACAGTGTGCTTCGTGCAAGCCTGTAACCCTATCCTTATCAACCAAACTATTTTATGATAAAAACATTTATCGAAAGGCCCGTATTATCAACTGTGATCTCTATCCTGTTGGTGTTACTTGGCCTGATCTCTCTTTTTTCTTTACCGATTACCCAGTTCCCCGATATCGCACCGCCAAGTGTTCAGGTTACGGCCAATTATCCCGGTGCTGATGCGGAAGTAGTAGCCCGTTCGGTGGCCACACCACTGGAAGAATCGATCAACGGTGTTGAAAATATGACCTATATGACGTCCAATTCCAATAATGATGGTACGATGACGTTGAATGTTTTCTTTAAATCCGGTACGGATCCCGATATCGCTTCTGTGAATGTGCAAAACCGTGTTGCAAAAGCAAACAGCCTGATTCCGCAGGAAGTATTGCAGGCGGGCCTTACTACGCAAAAGCAGCAGAACGGTATTATTATGGCGATCGTTTTGTATAGTAACGATACAGCTTTTACAGAAAGTTTTCTGCAGAACTATGCCAAAATCAACATGATCCCGCAGATACAACGTGTACATGGTGTGGGCCAGGCACTGATATTTGGCTCGAAAGATTATGCCATGCGTTTATGGCTGAAACCCGATCGGCTTGCCGCGTATCATTTATCTGCACAGGAAGTACTGGCGGCAATCAGGGAGCAGAACGTGGAAGCGGCCCCTGGTAAGTTTGGCGAGGGTAGCCAGGAATCGTTTGAATATGTGATCAAATACAAAGGGAAATTAAATGAAGGGCAGCAGTATGAGAACATCATACTAAAAGCTAACCAAGATGGCTCCATGATCAGGCTGAAAGATGTTGCCCGTGTTGAGTTTGGTTCATTCAGTTATACGGCATCGGCCAAAGTGGATAAAGGACCATCTACGGGCATCCTGATATACCAGACGGCGGGCTCTAATGCAAATGATATCCTTACAGAAGTGGACAGAATATTACAGGAGACCATCAAATCTTTACCAAAGGGTATCAAAACCTTTATTCCTTATTCTGCAAAAGAATTTCTGGATGCATCCATCGATAAAGTAAAACGCACTTTACTGGAGGCATTTGTACTTGTGTTTATTGTAGTGTTTCTTTTTTTACAGGATTTAAGGTCAACGCTGATACCTGCCATAGCAGTTCCGGTAGCCATATTGGGAACATTTTTCTTTATGCAGTTATTTGGATTTACCATTAACCTGCTTACACTTTTTGCATTGATCCTTGCCATTGGTATTGTGGTGGATGATGCCATTGTGGTGGTGGAAGCAGTGCATACAAAAATGGAAACAGAACATTTACCCGCACGTGCAGCTACTATTAAGAGTATGGGTGAGATATCCGGAGCGATCATCTCTATTACCTTGGTGATGGCTGCTGTGTTTGTACCGGTTGGATTTATGCAGGGGCCGGCCGGAATTTTTTATAAACAGTTCGCATTTACCTTGGCCATTGCCATCCTGATCTCTGCACTGAATGCATTAACACTGAGTCCTGCCCTGGCGGCACTTTTCTTAAAACGAAATCCGCACCTGGCCGATGCAAAACCCGAAGGATTTAAGGCAAAGTTTTTTCATGCATTCAATACTTCGTTTCAGCATATGACCACGCGTTATACGCATAGTCTTCATTTCCTGATTAAAACAAAATGGGTGGCCATCACGGCATTAGTGGCCATCACTGTTACAACAATCGTAATGGTAAAAAAATCCCCATCCGGATTTATTCCTACCGAAGATCAGAGTATTTTTCTGTACTCGCTGAATATGCCTGCCGGTTCTTCACTGGAAAGAACCCGGAAAGTGGTAGACGAGGCAGATAGTATTATTCGTACAGTAGAAGGTGTTGAAAAAGTTTATAGCGTGGCCGGTATGAATATTATTACCAATGCCACCAGTCCGATGAGCGGCCTGGCTTTTGTTAAACTGAAGAAACCCGGTACCAGGGGAAAAACAGAAGATATTAACGAGATACTTGGCGAAGTAAACCAGAAGCTATCTGTGATATCGAAAGCCAATCTTTTCACATTTACCCTGCCTACTGTACAGGGGTTTGGTAATACCAACGGATTTGAGTTACTGCTACAGGACAGGGCAGGTGGAAAACTTTCGGATCTGAACAATGTTACCAACGGGTTTATCGGGGAACTGATGAAACGGAAAGAGATTGCATACGCGTTTACCACTTTTAATACCAGTAACCCGCAATACAGAGTAAATATTGATGAAGAAAAAACAAAGCAATTAGGGGTATCTGTGAGCGAATTACTGCAAACATTACAGGTGTTTTACGGCAGTTATATGGCATCTGATTTTAATCGATTTGGAAAACAGTACAAAGTGATACTGCAGTCAGATGTAAACTACCGCATTGATCCGTCTACTTTAAACAATGTTCAGGTTAAAACCAGTACAGGGCAAATGATCCCCATTACAACATTGATTTCGCTTGAAAAAGTATATGGCCCTGAAACTGTTACCAGGAACAACCTGTTTAATGCAGTAACTGTTAACGGTATTCCCAAACCGGGGTTCAGCTCCGGTGAGGCATTAAAAGCTGTGGAAGAAGTTGCTGCGGCTTATTTGCCAAGAGGCTATGCTTATGAATGGTCCGGATTAACGCGGGAAGAACAGCAATCTGGTTCTCAAACCTCTTTGATCTTTATCATGTCGCTGGTATTTGTATATTTTCTGCTGGCGGCGCAGTATGAAAGTTACATATTGCCTTTGGCGGTGATACTCTCCGTACCAACCGGGATACTGGGTGTTTTTGCATTTATTAACCTGGCGGGTATTGATAACAATATTTATGTACAGGTTTGCCTGATCATGCTGATTGGCCTGCTGGCAAAAAACGCTATCCTGATAGTGGAATATGCTGTGCAAAGAAGACATGCAGGGCTATCCATCCCACATGCAGCCATTGAAGCCGCAAAATTGCGGTTGCGCCCGATATTGATGACCTCATTTGCATTTATCGCCGGTCTGCTTCCATTGTTAACGGCCAAAGGTGCTTCTGCCATGGGAAACCGTTCGATTGGTACAGGTGCGGTAGGAGGAATGTTAACAGGGGTATTGCTCGGCATCTTCATCATACCGGTACTGTTCGTGATTTTTCAACACCTGCAGGAAAAAATCAGCCGGAAAAAAATTGTTGAACACGATAACTGGATAGAAGAAAGGATAGAAAAGAAATAAAGGTCCCGTTATTAGTCAGTAAAAAACAAATAAAATGAACAAATATTTCAATACTTACATCATAACCATACTGCTGGCTGTACTGGCCGGGTGCAGTGTATCAAAAGAGATGGTGAAACCCATACCTGAACTGCCAGCCAGTTTCAGGAATGCGGTAAATGCCGACAGTAGCAGCATTGCCGATCTGCCGTGGAAAGATTATTTTACAGATCCCTCTTTACAGAGACTGATCGATACCGCGATTGTAAAAAATTACGACCTGCTTGTTGCGCTAAAAAATATAGAGTCGGCGCAACGCTTATTGTCGCAAACCCGGTATGCTTACCTGCCTGATGTGAAACTGCAGACAGGTATTACTGTGAATCGTCCATCGGATAATAGTCTGAATGGACTCAGCCTTAGCCAGTTTCTTGGAAAATCGTATGTAGAAGATTATACAACAGGTATTGGTATTTCATGGGAGGCTGATATCTGGGGTAAGATCAAAAAACAAAAGGCAACTGCATTGGCGGCATTTCTTCAAACCGGAGAAGCCAGAAAAACCGTTCAAACAAATCTTGTAGCCAATATTGCGAAAGGGTATTACAATCTTTTAATGCTGGATGCACAACTTGCCGTTGCAAAAAAGAACGTAGCACTGAACGACAGTACACTGCAGATCGTTAAACTGCAATACAGTGCCGGACAAGTAACGGAACTGGCTGTTCAGCAAACAGAGGCGCAACGGCTGTCTGCTGTACAGCTGATCCCTCAGTTTGAGCAGGCAATAGTAGTAGAGGAAAACGCACTCAGCATATTAACAGGAGCTTTGCCAGGAAATATCCAACGTAATACAATACTGGCTAATGTGGTTGTGCCGGATAATTCAACAACGGGTCTGCCTTCGGAAATGGTGAGTCGTAGGCCGGATGTGAAGCAATATGAACTGGCACTCACAATTGCCAATGCCAAAACAGGTATTGCCCAGGCCAATATGTATCCCTCTCTGAATATTACTGCCGGTGCAGGGGTGAATGCGTTTAAAGCATCCAACTGGTTTTCTATTCCTGCATCACTGTTTGGAACAGTGGCAGGCGGTATAACGGCACCATTGTTTCAACGGAAACAATTACAGGCACAATACGATGTTGCGAAAGTGGAAAGGGAGAAAACGGTCATACAGTTCCGGCAATCAGTGTTAAAGGCTGTTGGTGAAGTTTCGGATGCAATGGTGAAGATCCAGAAATTACAAGAGCAGCAAACCATTGCTTCGCAGCGCCGGAATACACTCGAGAAAGCCATCAGGAACGCACAACTGCTGTTTAAGAACGGCATGGCAACTTATCTGGAAGTACTCACTGCACAAAGTAACCTGCTCCAAAGCGAACTGGAAACAGATGCTATCCGGAAGGCACAGCTTAGCGAGAATGTTGAATTATACAGGGCCTTAGGCGGAGGATGGAGATGAACTGTTTTGAATAGCTTGGACACTGGTGAAACAGTGAGCCAGTAATGATAAAGGGAAGAAGACCAGCCATTGATTTCCTCGTTTCTATTTTTGAGCATGGTAAATATTATATGCGCCCGGCGACACATCCTGATAAAGAGAGGCTATCTCAAAAGTCTGAGATAGCTTCTCTTATTTTACTATGTACAAACTGGTGCCGGTCGATTTCAGGATGTTACTTTACTGAAACCGAGCAGCATCAGGAGGATACCGGTGAAAAGGATAACTGCTGTTAATAATAGGGATTCATTGATCAAAGGAAGGGTGTGGTAGCCAAGTGCCGCCATCCCTTGTATCATCAAAACACATTCGTTAATGATAACACCTCCTGCAAACCATTTGATGCCGATGAGTAATGTTTTGCCTGCAGTAGACCATTTGTAAGAAACGATATAAGCTATCAGGAAAATACTGAACATACCCAGCAGTACCAGGTGCAGGTAACCGATCACAATTGGCCGGAAACCGAATGCCAGCTGGCTCAGTGATGGAATGGTAGATCCCAGCTGCAGCAGGATCTTGATAGTGGTGGCCAATGCAGCCAGTATCAATAACCAACTGATATTTTTGGGGAAGATATCCGTCAAAACGGTTTTGTAAGTATTATAAAGCCGGAGAAACAAAAACCAACCCCGTGCCTGTGCCAATGCAGAAAAGATCACCAGCACATACACCGCTACTGGCATTGGTAGCCAAAGGACCGATAAGAAATAGGCGGGTATACTGGCAAAAGCAAATAAGCGGA
This sequence comes from Chitinophagaceae bacterium, assembly GCA_004297075.1. GTDB lineage: Bacteria > Bacteroidota > Bacteroidia > Chitinophagales > Chitinophagaceae > Sediminibacterium. The sequence continues at coordinate 37,000 of SCVK01000025.1, read as the reverse complement.
AAACAGTTAGTAAGGTTAGCCTGAGTGCTGTCAGATGTTCCATGCGGGCTGTCAGCAAACCCATGACCGCAAAAAAGAACCAGCCATTGTACTGAAAATGGAGGAAAAAATATACGGCGGCCAGGTACCAGTTCTGGTGAACGGTATGGGTGGCCATCATAAAGGCAAGTGCGAAAGCTCCCAGTGAAGAAAGGATATTTAACAGCAGTGCGGCTTTGAACCACTGGTGACTGATCCTGTTTTTTCTGAGACGGTTCAGGTCTTTCCAGTAAGCAATGGTGAAGATATAAGAGACAATAATGGATAAAGTGGAGAAGCTGATACTCCACCCACCATACCCCTGTATCGGGAACCAGAACAGCATACCATAAGCGGTAAGCAGGTTGGCCCATACTAAACCACGGTATTTGCGAAACATGTCTACGCCGCTTTCGCGGGATAGGTACTCTACGAGGAATACCATCAGTGTATGGGTGATCCAGCCGGCAAAGGCAAAATGCGAGTGGCCATGCAGCAGGTGTTTCTGATCGATAAAAGGTAAGGAGAAGGCGATCTTATAACGCAGTATTACACCGATAAGAGCAACCAGTAACAAATTGATCAGCGAAACCTGTAACCACCTGGATAAAGAAGAACGCATACCTGTCGTTTACCGGCAAAGGAACTGCAAACAAGGCTATGTGGGTATGATTGTAATCATATTCAGCAGAACACTTTTCCTTTTTCGATCACCAGTTCGCCTCTGTCGTGCATATGACGCATGGCGCGGATCACTGTTTCCACACGTAAACCGGTCATGTCGGCGATCTGCTGGCGGGTCAGTTTCAGTTGATTGCATTTGGGACAGAAATTCTTGTTCTCTGCTTTCAGATAGTTGATCAGCGCAGCAATTCTGGCTTCCGGTGCATATAGTGCCAGTGATTTAATGAGCAGGAATTTAAAACGAACTCTTTTGGCGAGTAAGCGGGTAAAAGAAAAATGGATCTCCGGACTATCTTTCAATAATTGTATAAACGAACTGCGATGCAGGCGGATCAGCACAGCATCTTCATCGGCAATAGCAGTGGCGGCATAAGGGCCTTCATCAAATAAGGGGATTTCTCCGAAACACTCGCCGGGGTCTATCAGGGTCTGAATATATTCATTGCCTTCCTCATCTACGTTTACCCACCGAACAATGCCACTGACCAGTTGATAATAAAAATGGCAGGCAGCTCCTTCCTGAAAGATGATTTCGCCAGCGGATACTTTTTTATAAGCAGCCCCGCAGGCAAGCAAAAGATCAATGTCTATCATCATAAGTGGCGGTTTATGTAGTTGCTGCCAAAACTATCCTTCCCCAATACCTTTGTTGATGACCAGTATCATCTGAATATATGATTTAAATCAGGTTTTTGCAAGATTGATTTCTAACAGGTTGATTGTCAGTATAACTGTTCCCCACTTCCCTTTTTTTTATCCGGTATGATTCAACGCATAAAATGCCGGTGAAAGCATGGGTAATCTTGTATATGCAATTATTCAATCAAAAAACTACGACCATGAAAAAAACGATTACAGCCATTATTGTTGTAGCGGCTATGTACGCATGCGGAAACCAGAATGGAACAACTACTACGGATAACGTGGCAGCGGGTGAAGAAAAGAAAGAAGCCTCTACCAATCCTTCCTATGATCCTGAAAGGGGAGAAGGCAAATTCAAAACCGTAGAAATTCCTGCAACACTGGATGCGACCCTGGCCGAGAAAGGGAACAAAGTGTATGGCGTAAAGTGCAGCAGCTGTCATAAGTTAACTGAAGAGAAACTGGTAGGACCTGGTTGGAAAGGGGTAACTGCCCGTTTTACCGCTCCCTGGATCATGAACTTCATCACCAATACCGATGAGATGCTGACCAAGGATCCCAAAGCACAGGCGCAGCTGGAGATTTGTCTGGTGCGTATGCCTAATCAGAACCTGAGTGATGATGATGCGCGCAGCCTGTATGAGTTTATGCGTAAGAATGATGGCGTGAAATAATGCATCATTACCTGTTACAATCACTGTTGTGTATCAACAAACCTTTAAACATATCAGCATGAAAAAGACAAATTATAATGCGATCGCCATGGCGTCCTTCGCATTATTGCTGGGGATGCTTTCCTGCAAACCCAAGAACGCCGGAAATGCCGTTAGTGCCGATGCCGCTGCCAAAGCGTATGTGGCACCAGGCAAATATGATGAGTATTATAATTTTGTTTCCGGTGGTTTCAGCGGACAAATGGCTGTTTACGGATTACCCAGCGGCCGCTTGTTACGCGTAATTCCGGCTTTTTCGGTAGATCCGGAAAAAGGATGGGGCTACAGCGAAGAAACCAAACCTATGCTGAACACTTCTCACGGTTTTGTTCCCTGGGATGATCTTCACCACCCCGAACTGTCTCAGACCAACGGAGAGATCGATGGTCGCTGGGTATTCGGTAACGCCAATAATACCCCCCGCGTGGCTCGTATCGATCTGACTACCTTTCGTACGGCAGAGATCATAGAGTTACCCAATAGTGCCGGTAACCACTCTTCTCCCTTCATTACAGAAAATACCGAATACGTTGTGGCCGGTACCCGTTTTAGTGTACCACCGGATAATGTAAGCGGTGATATCCCGATCAATACCTACAAACAGAATTTTAAAGGTACCCTGAGTTTTATCAGCGTGGCCAAGGAAGATGGTAAAATGGATATCGCTTTCCAGATCCAGTGTCCGGGTGTGAACTTCGACCTGAGCCATGCCGGTAAAGGCAAATCACATGGCTGGTTCTTCTTCAGCTGTTATAATACCGAACAAGCCAATACCCTGCTGGAAGTAAATGCTTCGCAGCGCGATAAGGATTTTATCATGGCAGTTAACTGGAAAAAAGCAGAAGAGTACCTCAAAGCCGGTAAAGGCAGAAAACAGTCTGTTAAATATGCCAGCAACCGCTGGGATGAAAAAACGCATTCTGCCACTTCTACCATCAAAACAGAAGTGATCGTGCTGGATGCGAAAGAGCTGAAAGATATCTGTTACATGATCCCCTGTCCTAAATCTCCACACGGCTGCGACGTAGATCCTACCGGTGAATATATCGTAGGTAGTGGTAAACTGGCCGCGTTGATCCCTGTATTCAGTTTCGATAAAATGATCAAAGCCATTGCTGCCAAAGATTATGCCGGCGAATACGATGGTATCCCCGTGATCAAATACGAATCAGCTTTATATGGAGAAGTGAAAAAACCTGGTCTCGGACCTTTGCATACCGAGTTTGATGGTAAGGGTAATGCCTACACTTCTTTCTTCGTATCGAGCGAAGTGGTGAAATGGAATATCAAGGACCTGAAAGTGCTGGATCGTGTGCCTACCTATTATTCTGTAGGTCACCTGTCAATCCCCGGTGGCGATACCAAAAAACCATCGGCCAAATACCTTGTTGCGTATAACAAGATCACCAAAGACCGTTACCTGCCTACCGGACCAGAACTGGCGCAAAGTGCACAGCTCTATGATATCAGTGGTGATAAGATGCAGCTAATCCTGGATTTCCCAACCATTGGTGAACCGCACTATGCGCAATCTGCGCCGGCAGATCTTATCCGGAAAAACTCCGTTAAATTCTTCAAGATCGATGAGAACAAACATCCTTATGTATCCAAAGGGGAAGGTGAGTCCAAAGTGGTGCGTGAAGGCAACAAAGTACATGTGTACATGACAGCCATCCGTTCACACTTCTCTCCTGATAATATTGAAGGTATCCGTGTAGGAGATGAAGTACTCTTCCATGTAACCAATCTGGAGCAGGACTGGGATGTGCCACATGGTTTTGCAGTGAAAGGTGCTTCCAATGCGGAACTGCTGATTATGCCGGGAGAAACACAGACACTGCGCTGGACCCCTGAAAAACCAGGTATGTTCCCGATCTATTGCACTGATTTCTGTAGTGCTTTACACCAGGAAATGCAGGGCTATGTAAGGGTATCGCCTGCAGGAAGTAATGTGCCGCTGACGTTTAGTTTGGGAACCAACCAGCCTAAAGCAGAACCCGTTCCGGCTCCTAAGAAATAGCTTTTACCTGGCTGTAACAGGTGAATTACCTGTTACAGCCATTTTGCCAGCCCGGAAACCCATTGCGGAAAACTGCTGATGCTGTTTCCGTGCTGATTTTTTATGTGATAGTTGAATCTCACAAATCATTGCCATGAACAAGTTAAAAACATCCTCCCGCTCTTTGTTGATCCTGTGCGGCCTGGCTTTGCTGGTTGTATTGTTTGTACCCATGTGGCGGATAGACCTTGACGCACCGCAATACCCGGAAGGATTGATGTTACAGATCTATGCCAATAAACTGGCGGGTAACGTGGATATTATTAACGGACTGAACCATTATATCGGGATGAAAACACTGCATGCAGACGATTTCCCCGAGTTCAGGATCCTGCCCGGCATCATTGTATTTTTCAGTTTACTGTCCATCATCGTAGCAGTTGTAGGTAAAAGAAAATGGCTGAACCTGTTACTGACATTATTCATTTTATTTGGTGTTATTGCGATGATCGATTTCTGGAGATGGGAGTACCAATATGGTCACGACCTTAATCCTGATGCAGCCATCCGTATTCCCGGTATGGCTTACCAGCCTCCGTTGATCGGGTTTAAACAGTTATTGAATTTTGGCGCCTATTCCATTCCCGATATTGGCGGATGGATCTTTGTAGGAGTAGGAGCCATCCTGCTGTTGCTGGTAATTCTGGAAACACGCCGCGCTAAACTTTCGCGGAACTTTACCGGTGTTGCGGGCATATTAATACTGGCCGTTTCTATCACAAGCCTCACTGGTTGCAGTACCGCACCCGAAGCGATACGTTACGGGAAAGACAATTGCTATTCCTGCAAAATGACGATTACCGATAACCGTTTTGGAGCCGAACTGGTAACCCGGAAAGGAAAGACCTATAAGTTTGATGATGCACATTGTATCTTATCCTTCCTGCATGCAGATGCAGTAGATAAAAAAGAGATTGCAGCCGTATATTTTACCGATTTTACCGGCGATCATCAACTCGTAAATGCTACAGAAGCTTTTTTCCTGCAAAGCGAACTGTTCCAGAGTCCCATGAATGGAAACCTGGCTGCCTTCCGTGTGGAAGACAGTATGAAAAAAAAGGAGATCCAATATACAGCTGCCCGGATTAACTGGGCTCAACTCAATAAATGAAATACCTTCTCTTTATATTCTCTTTGTGTGTTCTTGTAACCAACCTACAGGCAACTACCCGGCAGGTTGGCAAAAACAAGGAATATGCAACCGTTACGGCTGCTGTTAAAGCGGCCAGCACAGGCGATACGGTGCTGGTGTTTGCGGGCCTGTACCGCGAAAAAAACCTCGTTATCGCCAAAAAAATTGTACTGAAGGGAACCGGATACCCGGTACTGGACGGTGAAAAAAAATACGAAGTAATCTCCGTTAAAACAGATGGGGTAGTGGTAGAGGGATTCCGCATTATACATTCCGGCGTATCCAGTATTGAAGATATGGGGGGCATTAAGATCTATGATAGCCGCGATGTGGTGATCAGGAATAATATTCTGGAGGATACCTTCTTTGGCATTTACGTACAATATGGGAAGCATTGCATTATCGAGAATAACCGCATCACTGCGTATGCACAGGAAGAGCAGCAGAGTGGTAACGGCATTCATTGCTGGAAAAGCGACAGCTTGCAGATCATCGGCAATACGATAAGCGGCCAGAGGGATGGGATCTATTTTGAATTTGTAACCAACTCGGTGATCTGGCGAAATAATTCTTTCCGCAATATTCGTTATGGTTTACACTTTATGTTCTCGCATAACGACGCTTATATCTTCAATCACTTCACACACAATGGAGCAGGTGTGGCAGTTATGTATTCGCATGGCGTTAAAATGTACAGTAATGTGTTTGAAGAAAACTGGGGTGATGCCGCTTATGGTTTGTTGTTAAAAGAGATATCAGACAGCTATATAGACGGGAACACTTTTGTTAAAAACACCAGCGGTATTTATATGGAAGGTGCCAGCCGTATTCATATGCAGAAGAACCAGTTTCAGAACAATGGCTGGGGTATGAAGATCCAGGCCAGCTGCATGGATATAGAAGTAACCAAAAATAATTTCATTAGTAACACATTTGATGTGGGTACCAATGGCTCATTGGTGCTGAACACTTTCAACAGTAATTACTGGGATAAATACGACGGGTATGATCTGAACAAAGATAAAGTGGGCGATGTGCCCTATCGTCCTGTAAGTATGTATTCAATGATCGTGGAGAAGAATCCACCGGCTATGTTGCTGTTCCGGAGTTTTATTACTACGCTGCTGGACAAAACCGAAAAAGTATTACCCAGTTTAACACCCGAGGGATTGAAGGATAGCCGCCCACAGATGAAAAGATTATTCTGATCAACCAACTGATTAAAGAACCTGATATGATCCTAGCCAATAATGTTTCTAAGAAATTCGGCAAACTGCAGGCATTGCAGAATGTATCGGTTACCTGTAACAAAGGCGAATGTATTGCATTGATCGGCCCCAATGGTAGCGGTAAAACCACCCTGATCAAAAGTATACTGGGTATGGTAGTGCCTGATAGTGGCTTTATCACTTTCAATGGCAATAACATCCTGCATCACTGGCAGTACAGGAGCGAGATCGGTTATATGCCTCAGATCGGTCGCTACCCAGATAATATGCGGATCGTGGATGTGTTGAATATGATGAAAGATATCCGCCAGCACAAAAGTGCTATTGATGAAGAGCTGGTTGCCGCTTTTGGACTGGAGGAACTGAAACAGAAACGGATGCGCACCCTCTCGGGTGGTACCCGCCAGAAAGTAAGTGCCTGCCTGGCATTTCTGTTTGATCCGCAGGTATTGATCTTAGATGAACCTACGGCCGGACTGGATCCTGTTTCCTCTGAGATACTGAAAGAAAAAATTATCCGCGAAAAACAGAAAGGCAAACTGGTGCTCGTAACCTCGCATGTGCTGAGCGAGCTGGACGACCTGGTAACACAGGTCATTTATATGCAGGATGGAGAACTCCGCTTTCACAAAACCATTGAAGCGCTGCGCGAAGATACCGGTCAGGAAAAATTGTCCAAAGCCATTGCGCATGTCATGTTAAATGCATCTACAATATGAAAAAGATCATCAAATATGTAATGGCTGATATACTGCGGAACCGGATTGTGCTGGTGTACCTGCTTTTTTTATTGGTGGCATCGTTCAGCGTGTTTAGTCTGGAAGACAACAGCAGTAAAGGATTACTGAGCCTGTTGAATATTATCCTGCTCATAGTGCCGTTGATCAGTATCATATTCTCTACCATCTACGTGTATAACAGTGCAGAGTTTATTGAACTGCTGGTAAGCCAGCCACTGAAACGGAAAAGCATCTGGATCAGCCTTTTTATTGGTTTGGCGGGCTCTTTGTCCATCGCCTTTTTTATTGGAGTGGGTATTCCCGTGTTGTTGTATGAGGCCAATATGGTTGGGTTTCTGATGATCGGGGTGGGCATTCTGTTGAGTATCATTTTTGTGGCCATTGCCATGCTGGCCGCGGTAAAAACCCGCGACAAAGCCAAAGGCATTGGAATGGCCATTCTGCTGTGGGTGTATTTTTCAATTCTGTTTGATGGGCTTGTATTATTTCTCCTGTTCCAGTTCGCCGATTATCCGCTGGAGAAAGCGATGGTGGGAGTGAGTGCGTTAAATCCCATTGATCTGTCCCGGATCCTGATTCTGCTTCAACTGGATGTATCTGCGATGATGGGGTATACCGGTGCTATTTTTAAAGATTTTTTTGGTACCACTACCGGCATGCTGATCTCGCTGCTGGTGCTGTTAACCTGGGTAAGTTTGCCCGTCTGGTTATCGGTGCGAAATTTTAACCGCAAAGACCTTTGATCTGAACTGCTTAATCCTGTTTTCTATGAAAAGAGATATTGAGAACCGTGCTGATATAGAACTGCTGGTAAATGAATTTTACCGGAAAGTAACGGAAGATGATGTGATCGGCTTCATCTTCTCTAATATAGTGAAAATGAATTGGGAGAAACACCTGCCTATCATGTATGATTTCTGGGATAATGCCCTGTTCTTCACCGGTACCTATTCCGGCAATCCGATGAACCTGCACAAACACCTGCACCATATCCGCCCGCTCGACAGTAAACATTTTTCCCGCTGGGTAGATATTTTCCTGGAAACGGTGGATGACAATTTTGAGGGAGAAAAAGCCTCCCTCGCCCGGCAAAGGGCCATCAGTATTGCCGCAGTGATGGAAGAGAAGATTCTGCAATACCGAATAGAACAGCATCTATTATGATCAGTACAAATCCTGTACCATGGATGGTCGTTATCATATCCTCTATTAATCGGTCACTACTTTTACATCCTTAAACATAATGGGGTTATCGCTCAGCCTCAGTTTCATTCCGCTGGCCGTGGTAATATTCCGGAGAATGACCTCTTTGGGTCTTACAACGGGAAATAGTTCCCGGTAAGAAGCATCTTTCATTTCCGGATTGATATTTGAAAAAATGGCGGGACCCTGGTAAGATCCCGGATGATTGGAATCGTTGATACGAAGGTTCTCGATCGTGATCCGTTCTGGCATATAACAAGTGTAGCCAAAATCATGCTGACCGGAATTAGCGCCGCCAATCAGGCTGCTACTGATGGGCCTGCCGTCGGCGGGTACAAAAATGCAGTTGCGGATAAAAATTTCTCCCTGCCAGGTACTGCCATAATCGGGGCGGAGATTAATGAAGGAGTAGCCGTTAATGGTTGAATTCTCTACGGTCAGTACCCCGCTGCCAATGGCATTCAAACCCATGTGTCCGAGGGTAGAGTTGCGGATGGTAGCGTTGGCAACACCCATATGGGCATCGAAACGGGAAAAAGTACATGAATCATACAACAGATTTTTGCTGTAGTTAGACCCCATGATTCCCCAGTATGTTTTGTCATTGATATCATTTGTCTGGCCGCAGTTCACGATCGATACATTAAGGGCACGGTTCACCGAAAGATCATAACTACCCATCGAAACGGGTTTACCCGCAGCCCCAATGGTAACATATGTTTTGTGACCGGTAAGCACGGAGTTCTTAACGGTTACATAGGCGCAATCACCAATATTGATAAATCCGCCATACGGCGCTCCATGCTCTCCTTCACCGGTAACGCGATGCTCAAGCCCCTGTACAATTACATGAGAACGCCTGATGGCGATATTCCGGTTATAATACGTGTACTTTGATTCCGCTTTATTGGCAATGGTGGTAAAGCGCCCACCGGTAATGGTTAGCGTGTTCTCATCTATGGGAAGAGCGGTGATATCAGTAACCTGGTCGAAGTCCCAGATAATAGGGGCGTTCCTGTCCAGGTTCCCGTTTTTGTCAGCCACAAAAATATCTGTTTGAGAAGCGCCGTTGTTTTGATTGAGTCCGAAACGTATATAACGTTTTACATTTGCATTGGTAACAGTGATAAGGCAGGGCTGGGGCAGTGATTGCCCGATTTGCTGCTGATTTCTCTTTAAGACAGGGATCGTTTCCAATTTAATGGGTTGTAATACAGAGCTGACAATAAAAACGGATGCATTCCGGTTTTGCACTTCGGTATCATCGATGATGAAGGCTGCCCTTCCGAAATCTGTGTTGGTTTGGATTACTGCAGTACGATCTTTCCCGCCAATATAATACGTAGCACCCTCATCCGCTTTTACCGACAGTTCGTACTGATTGGCCACTGCATGTGTTGCCGCTATAGCATCCATATCATCGGTTTTTCCATCACCCCTTGCGCCGAAGTCACTATAACGAACCCAACCTCTTTTTTTGAATTTTTGTAAATCCCCGGGAGATACACTTATCTGTAATTCTCCTTTTTCGCTGGTGGATACACCGGTTTTCTTTTTTTTAGCGCTTATCAGAATCTTTTCAACGGGAGTCTTAGCTTGTCCCCATCCCAACGTTGGGCAGGTAAAGAGCAAGAAACAGAATAGCGCATATTTCATCTGAGCATATTTTAATGATTGCCAGCTGCCTATGAGGCATTGAAACTAAATGTATAACTAAAAGGCGAAGTTTAGAGATACTGTCCGGCAGAATCCCTTTTAACCAAACCACAGGCTATTCCCGAATTGCTACAACGTAGTGATGGTCTCCGGCTGCAGTTGGTTGCCACCAACCAACAGTAACCTGCTGCTGAGCATAGCCCCTAAGGTCAGGGCTGAAGCCCCGCAAATAATCATGAGTTGTTAACCCCCATGCTGAAGCATGGGGTTATAAATGTTTCAGCGCTTGTATTATAGGGGGAGATGATAAACATGGATTTTTTTAAATCAGTTAATACAGCTGATCTTTTCCTCTTCATTAACCCCAGCCTTCAGGCTGGGGGAATAATCGCATCCACTATACTGGGCTTCAGCCCCGATAACCGGACTGAATAGTAGGAAAGAGTAAAGCGTAAATCATGTAATTCTTGTGATGATTAGTGTAAGATGACCCGGTAGATCCATCTGTAGGTTTGCAAGTGTTACAATGTCCGGTTTAACAGTTGTAAATACTACTATGGAAAATCATATTATCAAAATAGCCTCTATCCATCATATCACACATGATGTGTTACGAATAGTTACAGACAAGCCCAAAGGATTTGAATTCCTGCCCGGTCAGGCTACGCAAATCGCTATTAACAAAACTGATTGGCTGGAAGCAGAAAGGCCTTTCACTTTTACGAGTTTGCCAACTGATGATTTTCTGGAGTTTACGATCAAAACCTATCCGGAAAAAGAAGGTGTAACCAACGAGTTATTGCATTTGCAGCAACATGACGAGTTAGTGGCACATGCCGTTTTCGGGGCCATTACCTATAAAGGCGAAGGTGTTTTTATAGCCGGTGGGGCAGGGGTTACGCCCTTTATTTCCATATTCAGAGACCTGAAGGTCAAAAGTGAAATCGGTAAAAACCAGTTACTGTTTGCCAACAAAACCCAGGCGGATATTATTCTCGAAAACGAATTCGAAACCTTGCTCGGCGATGCATTTGTGAACATCTTATCCGATCAGGAGGTAGAAGGTTATCAGTATGGAAGAATAACAGAAGCATTCCTGAAAGCCCATGTATCTGATTTTACACAGCCTTTTTATATCTGTGGTCCACCGCCCATGATGAAGGAAATAGAAAAGCAGTTAATCAATATAGGTGTTAAAGAAGATCTCATTACCAAAGAAATGTTTTAAAATACTATCTATGCCAAACGCAAGTAAAGGTTGCCATCTGACAATACCGGTTAATCACTTTTTATTATCTTATGATGATCTCGGTGAAGGGAATGTTCCGGTTATCTTTCTGCATGGTTTTCCTTTTGATAAATCGATGTGGCAGGGGCAACTGGCATCGTTAAAGACTGATTACCGGGTAATTGCCTGTGATATAAGAGGTTTTGGAAAATCGACTGACGAAGTGTCTTCGCTGAGTATGGATTTGTTTGGTGAAGATCTGGTTGCGTTTATGAACACTTTGCATATTAAGAAAGCGATTGTTTGCGGCTTGTCTATGGGCGGTTTTATAGCCCTGAATGCCGTGCAAAGATTCCCTGATCGGTTTGCAGCATTGATTTTATGTGATACACAGTGTATAGCCGATACGGCTGAAATAAAGACTAAGCGCTATAAGAGTATTGATGCTATAGCGGTAAATGGGGTAACTGATTTCAATGAAGGGTTTCTCAAAAAAGTCTTTCATGCGGATTCTTTCCGTGATAAAAAGGAATTAGTCGAAAGTCTGCGTAAGGTAGTATTTGCCAATTCTCCGCATATCATCTCCATGGGACTAACCGCGCTGGCCGAACGTGCAGAAACCTGCTCTTCACTAAGTGGCATACGCTTGCCTACATTGATTATTTGCGGCAGGAGGGATTCGGTTACACCACTGGCGCAATCAGAAAGCATGCATACAGCCATAGAAGGATCAGTTCTGCATGTGATCGAGGATGCGGGTCATGTATCCAATCTTGAACAACCTCAATTATTCAATAAACATCTTCTTGATTTTCTTTCGGCGCTATAAAAGTAGGGCTGCCCCTGAGTTATCTGCTGTTTCAGTTTATAATGTTTTACGGACCACATCTTTCAGCTTTACATCTTTCAGTCCCGGAAAATCCTGAAGTGTAAAATCCTTTACCTGGTCCAGTATAAAGAAACCAGCTTCTTTCACCTTCTGTGCTTTTACATGCCTGAACGTAGCGCCGGTAACCTGGCTGAGGATGAAGGGTGGCCTGAAATCATCTTTCAGAAATTCAATTGTGATATCGTGCATCACCATATTGGTAACATGTCTTATAAAAAAGCCATAGGCAGGTATCACACCAAACTTATTGGGATCAGGATATCTTTTTTCAAATTCAGGTACCTGAATGGTATCCATATTTTTTGTGCCTCCCCCTTTATAATAAATATGGATATTACTCATTTCAACATCTGTAATATCATGCCCTGGTATTCCGCTGATGATCGAGGCTGAGCTGTCGTCTGTAGCATTGTATACATTTATATTACTGATATTTATCCGGCGGCATTGGCCAATGACCAAACTGTCCGGTCCCCGCATTCTGGCTCCGAGGCGGATAAAAAAGGGCGAATTGGTAACATCGCGCATGGTGATATTGTTCACGCTGATATCTTCGAGTAAAGCGCCGTCCACCGATTCCAGTGCCAACCCTCTGCAATGGTCAAATACGCAATTGGAGATGGCTATATTCTGAAAACCACCATTGGATTCAGTACCCATTTTAATTCTGCCGGTAGGTGCTTTCCGATAGTCTTTCCGATAAGTACCATCCAGTACACTGCCTTCAAAATATCCGCTTACAATACAATTGGTGATAGTTACATTTTTGGTGGCTCTTGTATAACCCAGGGCAAAAGAACTTTTCAGGCAGATGGCATCGTCGGATGGGGAATTGATGGTGCAATTGGAAATATGTACATATTGGCAACAGTCAATATCCATACCGTCGCGGTTGGTATCCATGATTACATTGTCAATGGTAAGATGATCCACTCCTGTGGCCAGTATACCAAACCATCCTCCATGTTTGATAATGATATTCTGAATAATAACATTGCGGCACAATAACAACGCTATGGATTTATTGGCATAATTACTGCCGCCTTTCACTTCGCCACCCAATAAACCTTTTCCCCAGATCATGCCGCCGCCTACGATTCCTATGTCGTGCAGGTTTTCGCCCCAGATAAGGCTGTTGTGAAAACGGTTATGTCCTAGGTCGGTGTATTTGGTTTTGCTTTCGCTAACCGGCTCAATTTTATCGTATTCAGTAGAATCCTCGCGCGAGGCAGCAATGATTACCGCAGCGCGATCTATATAAAGCGTAATATTACTCTTGAGATGTATTGAGCCCGTTATATAGTTTCCTGCCGGAAAATAAACGGTTCCTCCACCCGCCAGTGCCGCTGCATCAATGGTTGCATTGATCTGTTTGGTATCAAGACTTTTTCCATCCCCTTTGGCACCATAGTCTTTTACACTGTAAAATGCATGGCTTGATAGGTTACGTGACATAACGGGCAATGAAAACAGCAGTAACAGCAATAAACCTGTAAACCCGGCTTTCTGTATTTTATTCATGGTAGATACTGTATGGTGCATAGTTGGATATATTCATTCATAGAAACTGGTAAGTTATATAAAAGAAGAAAGCGGTTTCTTTTCAACAGCGTTTAGTTACGAAATCGATTTCGGCAGATTGCTTCCTCTCTTTACTACGGTTGAGCATAGCCCCTAAGGTCAGGGCTGAAGCCCCGCAAACAGTTATGAGTTGTTAACCCCATGCTGAAGCATGGAGTTATAAAAATGATTGGGTTATGATGCGAAAGAAATGACCGCAGGGAAATGATACATATTCCCAGGCCCCCAACTAACTTAAACTTCTTCTACCCATTAACCCCAGCCTTCAGGCTGGGGACAACAGCCTCATTCATATACCGGGCTTCAGCCCTGATCTGGTGAGCTAAAGCCCGTAAAGAGATCAATAAACTGTCTTAATTCCCATGCCCAAGCCTGAGGTTATAAAATGAATGGTTGTGATATGAAGGAAATATCGATTGAGGAATGACGCAGATTCCTAAGGTAGCTAATACAGATCAAGTGTATTCGATCCATTAACCCCAGTCTTCAGGCTGGGGTTATATAAACTGTAACTTGCTGCCGGGCTTCAGCCCTGACTTTAGTGAACATGCGTTCGTAGATAGGTCATAAAGTTGTAAACAAAAAAAGCACGGGCAAGAATACCCATGCTTATCGCTTAAAAAAACAAGTAAAAAATTTTAGTTCCCGGCTGGTGGTGGTAAGAGCACACCATCAATCACATGTATAATGCCATTAGATGCCGGTACAGATGCTACAATGGTAGCAGTTCCGTTCAGCATAATTTTTCCGTCTTTTTTACTAACTGTGATATTGCCGCCATTTACCTGGCCCAGGATCTGCCCGTCCTGCAGCGATTCTGCTTTGTACACACCTACTGATACATGGTATTGCAGAATATCGGTCAGGGCTTCTTTTTTCTCGGGCTTCAGTAATCCTTCTACAGTGCCGGCTGGTAATTTGTCGAAGGCGGCATTGGTGGGGGCAAATACGGTAAAGGGACCGGCATTGCTTAACGCATCTACCAGTTCGGCTGCTTTAACAGCGGTTACCAGGGTAGTATGGTCTTGGCTGCCCATGGCCACCTGTACCACGTTTTTCTGCGAAGTTTCATCCTGTACGCCCGATTGGCCGGCGGCCTGTTCTGCCGGGGCACTGGCGGTTTCTGTGGCGGTTTCTGTTTTGCTTTCGCAACCAGCGGCTACTATCAGCGCAAAACCGGCTACAACTAGTAATTTCTTTTTCATATGTGCAGTTTTAAGTAGTTAACTGAGATCAAATCTAACTGTCATAAAACTGTCAGTTTGTGATTTGAATCATATACGGAGAATTAAGAACTTGTTTGGGTAAAAAGCTGCCGCTCTGTGCAACTCCCTATCTCTGTATCTCTGTGTTGAAATACATGATTGTACCAGTCTTTTTCAATAGCGGTGTTTTTTTCAACACAGAGATACGGAGGGACAGAGGGGCA
This sequence comes from Chitinophagaceae bacterium, assembly GCA_004297075.1. GTDB lineage: Bacteria > Bacteroidota > Bacteroidia > Chitinophagales > Chitinophagaceae > Sediminibacterium. The sequence goes on along the minus strand of SCVK01000025.1, from coordinate 21,797 downwards.
CAGAGGGTAGGTGATGGGGTATAAAAAAAGAGAAAACCGGGGTTTTCTCTTTGTATCGTAAAGCGGGTGGCTTAGTTATTGGAATCGAGGTAATCGTTTTCCTGGGCCGGTGGGGGCGTTTCGGGTTTGCTCTCCACGTAAATGGTCTGGTGGTAAAACTTGGTAGACGATTTGATCGCATTCAGTTTTTCCTGGAAAATGGCGAGGTAGTTATTGTCTTTGTTGTTTTTATTGAAAGTCTCTTTCAGTTGTGAGAACAGTTCGGAAGAACTGGCTTCAAATACCGGTGTTTCCAGACTCAGCAGTTTGATATTGGCATCTACATACTGGTTCATTTCGGTATTGATGATGGTACAATGGATATTACCTTTTACGATCGAGTCTTTGCAAAGGTTTACTTTCAGTGCATAGATCGATCCTTCAAATTCGCCTTCCACTTTAATGTCGTTACAGATAATGACCCCGTTCATTATGCCGGTAGGGGTGATATTGATGGTTTTTTTGCTGTATAAGACACCGGTGAAATTTCCGTCCAGGGTGATTTCATTTTCAGAATCAAGGATACCGGAGATATTGGTAGAACTGGTAATAAACAGCTGTTTATCTTCTGACGCGCTTTGGGTACCGAAGCCGGAATTAGGATCATGCAGCAGTTGCTCCCGGAATTTGTTCATGGGTCTTTTGTTTGGTATGCAGCTAAATTATTACATTTTATGACGAAATGTCAATATTTTTTGACGAAAAGTGATGAGTCGGCCTGCACGATGGAAAAATAACGATTCCATCACCTTTCTTTCGGCGTGAATCTTTCTTTTTAGCTATCTTACCCATCCAATAACCAGAGAACCCCCATTCTATGCTGTTTAAAAAAACTGAGAAACCCGACGAGATTCTCCCCGCCGTGCAGGTGGTATCGGGTGGTGTTTATTTCGGAATCATCAAAACCAGTTCTCCTATCCGCATCGAAGGCGATTTTAAGGGAATTATTTTCTGCACCAATAAGGTCATTATCGATAAAAAAGCCTCTGTAAACGGGGATATTCTTTGTCATGATATCGTGATCGGAGGCCTGATCGATGGCAACGTGATCTGCAAAAATAAATGTATGCTGAACGAAGATGCCGTGGTAAACGGGATCGTTCGTACCGCTCTGTTCGAGAACGGTCCTGCCAGTTCCGTTACCGGTCCTGTATATGTGAACAGGGATAACGGCAATATTGACGTAGAAGAATATTACGAGTTATTCAATAAAAAAGAAAACCTCGAAAAGATCAAGGCGGAATACTTCTCCCTTCCCCAGAAACTGATCCTGATCACCTGATCTGCGGTTTAAACGGCAGGCTAACACCGGTAAGTATCAGAATTGGTTATTTTTGCCACTTCTGCTGATCTAAAATTACCCTGTGCAATGAAGGCCAAGCTGCAGTTACTCTCAGAACAACTGGAAGGCGATCTTTTTTTCGACACCACCATGCGTACGCTGTATGCCACCGACGCATCGGCCTACCGCGAAATGCCATTGGCGGTGGCTATTCCCCGATCTAAGGCTGATATACAGTTACTGATCGCTTTTGCCGCGGCTAACCAAACTTCTTTGATACCCCGCACTGCCGGCACTTCGCTGGCTGGTCAGGTAGTAGGCAGCGGGATTGTGGTAGATGTGTCGCGCCATTTTAACGAGATCCTCGAAATCAATGTGGAAGAGAAATGGGTAAGGGTACAACCAGGGGTAATCAGGGATGAACTGAACCTGTTTCTGAAACCCTACGGCCTGTTTTTTGGTCCCGAAACCTCTACCGCCAACCGGGCCATGATCGGTGGCATGGTGGGTAATAATTCCTGCGGCTCCAATTCTGTGGTGTACCGCAGTACCCGCGAGCATTTGCTCGAAGTAACCGCTTTTCTGAGCGATGGGGCCGAAACCGTATTCAAAGAATTATCGATAGACGCTTTTCACGAAAAATGTGAACAGCCCGGCCTGGAGGGACAGATCTACCAGCAAACCCGCCGATTACTGAGTAATTATGAGAACCAGGTAGAGATCCGTAAAGAATTTCCGAAAAAAACGGTGGAGAGAAGGAATACCGGGTATGCCGTAGACCTGCTGGTAGATACGGAACCTTTTACCGCCGGTGGTGCACCCTTTAATTTTTGTTCGCTGATAGCGGGTTCGGAAGGCACCCTGGCTTTTCTGACCGAGATCAAACTGAATGTGGTGCCCCTGCCGCCGAGAGAAACGGGTTTGCTCTGCGTGCATTTTAACTCGATAGATGAATCGCTGCGGGCCAACCTGATCGGGTTGAAATACCATCCCAGTGCGAGTGAACTGATCGATCATTATATTCTCGAGTGCACCAAAGAAAATATCGAACAACGTAAAAACCGCTTTTTTGTACAGGGCGATCCCGGTGCCATTCTCGTGATCGAGTTTGCCCGTGCTTCACGCGAAGAAATTCTGGCCATTACTGCACAGGTAGAAGCAGACATGCGGGCTGCCGGACTGGGTTATCATTTTCCGGTATTGTTCGGAGAGGATACCAAAAAGATCTGGACCCTGCGCAAAGCCGGACTGGGTTTGCTGGGCAACCTGCCCGGCGATGAGAAAGCGGTGCCGGTGATAGAAGATACGGCGGTGGATGTGAATGATCTGCCGGCGTATATCCGGGAGTTCAATGAGATCCTGACCAAACACGGACTGCATTCGGTGCATTATGCGCATGCCGGTTCGGGCGAGCTGCACCTGCGCCCCATCCTCAACCTGAAAACAGCGGAAGGAAACCGCCTGTTCCGCGTGATTGCGGAAGAAGTGGCCACGCTGGTGAAAAAATACCAGGGTTCATTGAGTGGCGAACATGGCGATGGGCGTTTGCGGGGCGAATTTATCCGCCACATGGTAGGGGAGAAGAACTACCGGTTGCTGAAAGAGATCAAAGCCTGCTGGGATCCGTTGCATATTTTCAATCCCAGCAAGATCGTAGATACGCCACCGATGAATACCATGTTGCGGTATGAGCCGGGACAGTCTACGCCAGAGTTTAAAACCATTTTCCGGTTTCACCAGCAGGATATTTTGCAGCATGCAGAACAATGTAATGGCTCTGGCGATTGCCGGAAAACGCATTTATCCGGCGGCACCATGTGTCCTTCGTTCATGGCCACGCACAATGAAAAAGATACTACCCGTGCCCGGGCCAATATACTACGTGAGTTTTTAACACATTCCGATAAAATCAACCGCTTCGATCACAAAGAGATTTATGAAGTGATGGATCTCTGTCTGAGTTGCAAAGCCTGTAAATCGGAATGTCCCTCCAATGTGGATATGGCCAAACTGAAAGCAGAATTTCTACAGCAGTATTATGATGTACATGGGGTTCCTTTCCGGTCAAAACTGATAGCCAATTTTACGGCGTCGGCTAAGTTGGGTTCTTTAATGCCTTCCGTTTATAATTTCTTTGTGGGTAATGTTGTTACGGGCAGCCTGATTAAATGGTTTGCCGGTTTTGCGCAAAAGCGATCCATGCCAAGTTTGTCCACTACAACCTTGAAAAACTGGTATGCACAACACCGGAAAAAAGCCATACCGGCATCCGGCAGAAAAGTATACCTGTTCTGCGATGAGTTTACCAATTATAACGACGCACATATCGGTATTACCGCCATTCTTTTACTGGAGAAGTTAGGTTATACTGTAGCCATACCCAACCACGAAGAAAGCGGCCGTACCTGGTTATCGAAGGGGTTGATCCGGAAGGCGCAGCAGATCATCAACCGGAATATTGTGGCATTAAGTCCGCTGGTCTCTGCCGATACTCCATTGATCGGGATTGAGCCATCGGCCATTCTTACCTTCCGCGATGAATATCCTGATCTCGCTTTGGATGAAAACCTGTCTGCGGCAAAAGAAATGGCGAAACATGTTTTCCTCATTGATGAATTCATTGCGGCAGAAATAGAAAAAGGAAATATCAGTTCCGAATCATTTACCAGAGAAAAGCGATTGGTAAAACTGCATGGGCATTGCCAGCAGAAATCTGTTTCCAATCTGTCTGCTTCTGTAAAAATGTTATCCCTGCCCGCACAGTATACGGTTGAAACCATTGCTTCGGGTTGTTGCGGTATGGCGGGTTCTTTCGGGTTTGAGAAAGAACATTATGATTTGTCAATGCAGATCGGTGAGCTGGTATTGCTGCCAACAGTACGACAACAGGCCGCAGACACCATCATTGCCGCTCCGGGCACCAGTTGCCGCCACCAGGTAAAAGACGGAACCGGCAGAGAAGCTTTGCATACGGTGGAAGTGTTGTACCAGGCACTAGTATGAAAAATCAAACCGTGCCTTAGCCTTTGTGTGAAAAGAATGCACACAAAGGCACGGTTTTGTTTAGTGTTGGTTTTATGGCCGTTACTTTTTACAGGTATTTATACGCAAATGGCTAAACGGTCTGTATTGGTATCTGAATTGGGTTAAATTTGTACCCACTATGCCAATATTAACCAATAAGGATACTGCCGTAGATGTCGGGTATGAACTGAGCCGTTATTTTCCCCCGGAAAAACTGAAATTATCGCTGATAGACCGGTATGCATTTGCGGGAGATGCGGGTTTTTATTACTTACTTCCCCAGGCTATTGTACAACCTACCACCATCGATGAGATCAAGTGGTTATTTGTATTTGCCCATCAATATAGTGTGCCGCTTACTTTCCGTACAGGAGGTACCAGTCTCAGCGGACAATCCATCACTGATGGTATACTCGTTGACCTGGCCCGTGGCTGGAAAAAAGCCGATCCGCTCAGCAGCGGAGCCCGCGTTAGGGTAGAGCCCGGTGCCATTGGGGCGCACGTGAATCAGAAACTGGGATCTTTCTCTGCCAAAATTGGTCCCGATCCGGCATCCATCAGTGCCGCCATGATGGGAGGTATTCTCTCTAATAACAGCAGTGGTATGTGTTGCGGGGTTACCCATAATTCTTATCACACACTGGAGACCATCCGTTTTGTACTGCCCAGTGGAAAGGAATATAATACAGCCGCCAGAGATGATTATTTCAAGTTCCAGGCGGGAGAAGAAGTGCTGTCGGAAGGATTACGCGAGATCCGTAAACAGATTTTGTCCAACCCAGCACTTGCAGATAAGATCCGCAGTAAGTACCGCATTAAAAATACGGTGGGCTATGGTATCAACGCTTTCATCGATTATGAGCATCCGCTCGATATCATGGCACATTTACTTATCGGTGCCGAGGGTACGCTGGGTTTTATTGCAGAAGCGGTATTACACACCATTCCTGATAAACGATACAAAGCAACCGGTCTGTTGTTTTTTGAGAACCCGGTCATAGCCGCAGAAGCCATACCGGCATTAAAAGCAACCGAAGCAGAAGCGCTGGAGCTGATGGACAGACCGGCGCTGCGCTCGGTAGAACACCTGGAATATTGTCCGGCCATGGTGAAAGCCATGCCCTCGCAGGCAACGGCTATTTTGTGTGAATACCAGGCAGCTTCGGAAGAAGCGCTGGAAGCACTTTTAGAGCGTGCCCGCCCCATCATCGGCACACTGCCGGTTTTGGATCAGCTGGATTTTACGAAAGTATCCTATGAACAGGCCAAACTCTGGAAACTGCGGAAAGGTATGTATCCCTCTGTAGCAGCCGTGCGTGCCAAGGGCACTACGGCCATGCTGGAAGATGTGGCGGTTCCTTTGGAGAACCTGGGAAAGGCAGTAACGGATCTGCAGGTATTGTTTGCCAAATACGGGTATACGGATGCGATCATTTTCGGCCATGCCAAAGAAGGTAACCTGCACTTTCTGGTAACACAGCCGGTGAATACCGCCGAAGAGATCGCGGTATTTGAAGCGTTCAACGATGAGCTGGCCGACCTGGTGATCCGTAAATATGATGGATCGCTGAAAGCGGAACATGGAACCGGCCGTCAGATTGCACCTTATGTAAGACAGGAGTGGGGCGATGAAGCCTATAAGATTATGCGAAGGGTGAAACAGCTGGTTGATCCGCTGAATATTCTGAATCCCGGTGTCATCATCAACAAAGATGATCGGTGCCACCTGAAGAATATGAAAACCATGCCTGTGGTAGAAGAGGAAGTAGATAAATGTGTAGAGTGCGGGTATTGTGAGAACCGTTGTCCCAGCCGCAACTATACACTAACACCCCGGCAGCGGATCCAGGTGCGCCGCTCTTTACAAAGACTGAATGCGCAGGGTAATACGGTTGATTACGAAAAACTGAAAGAACAGTTTCAGTTCTCAGGTATGGATACCTGTGCGGTAGATGGTATGTGTGCCATTGATTGTCCGGTATCGATCAATACGGGAGAGCTGATCAAAAGATTACGCAGGGAGAATCATTCGCCCAAAGAAAATAAACTCGCACTGCGCGTGGCCCGCCATTTTGGTCTGGTAGAAACAGTGGTGAAAATAGCCTTACACGGTGCCCATGTGATTAACTGGATTGGTGGCGATGATACCATGACGAAGTTTACAAAATGGCTGCGCACAAAGATTCCGGGTTTTCCGCTGTGGAGTAATTCGATTTCCTCACCACTGTATATCCGCGGACGCAAACCTTCCGCACCGGATGTTGTCTATTTCCCATCCTGCATTACCCGGATGATGGGAGATGATAAAGAAGACGCCATGTCTATTAACCAGGTAGTGGCGCTATTGTGTAAACGGGCAGGGCTGAAACTGTTTGTGGCCAATCATACCACGGGTGTTTGTTGCGGACAGTTATTCTCCTCCAAAGGGTTTCAACCGGCTTATAAAGAAACGGTGAACCGCACCATGGAGATTTTGTGGAAATGGACCAGGGGCGGCAAAGTGCCGGTATTAATGGATGTTACTTCCTGTACTCATTCGCTGCAAAGCTCTTATCCTTATCTAACAGAAGAGAATCAGCAGAGATTTAAACAACTGCAGATCATAGATAGTATTGATTTTGCGGCGGATTATTTATTGCCGCGGTTAAAGATTACAAAGCAGAAAAAACTGGTGGCTTTTCACCCGGTATGTACCTCCCATAAAATGAACCAGCTGCATAAACTGCAGGCTATTGGTGATTGCTGTGCAGAAAAAGCCAATATCCCTTTCCTTAGTGGCTGTTGTGGTATGGCCGGCGACAGAGGTTTTTATTTTCCGGAACTTACTGCCAGCGCCACCAAAGATGAAGCCAGGGAAGTATATGCTTACAGCCACCGTTGCGATGGGTTCTACTCATCGGGTAAAACCTGTGAGATGGCGATGAGTGAAGCTACGGGACATAATTACCAGTCGGTATTGTATTTGTTAAGGGATGCAACGGAGGAAGTGAAAATTAAAAATTAAAAATTAACAATGGGTAAAAAAAGACAGCCATAATAGCTGTCTTTTTTTACCCATTGCTTTCTATTTTAAGGATAGAGCAGGTATTTTTTGCGCATGGTTTTGTATTGGGTTAGACCGGGTTCCCAGCTTTTGCGGATCTCTGCTTCGGGTACATCGGCCATGATCTGTTCTTTGAACTGGGTGGTGCCGGAGAGTTTATCAATATTGCCCATCTCTTTGCTTTGTTTATAATCAAAGAATTTTTCTTTGTAGGGATAGGCATTGTACAGTTCTATCATCCAGCTGATATTGACCTGTTTCTTTTTACGCAACAGATCAGTGTTGTAGTTACGAAGATCAAGACCATAACAGGCTTTATCCATGTGCAGCGGTGTTTCTGCCATACCCTTGATGCCGGTAGGGGTAAAAGAGAAACTGTATTTGTCTTTCACATCCGGATTGCCCAGAACGGTGAAAGGAAAGTAGGTGCCGCGCCCCTGGCTGAAGATCGTTCCTTCAAACAGACAGAGCGAGGGGTATAACAGAATTGATTGCTGTGTATTCAGGTTGGGCGAAGGTTTTACGGGTAAGGTGTAGGCCATATCATGGTTATAATTGGCTACGGGTATGATAGTGATCTTACACTGCACTTTATTGCTGAGCCAGCCTTCACCGTTCACCATTTTAGCAAACTCGCCCACGGTTAAACCATGTGCAATCGGGATAGGGAACATGCCGATACCTGATTTCAGTTTCATGTCGAGGACAGGCCCATCGATAAAATAAGCATTCGGGTTGGGTCTGTCAAGAATCAGTAATTCCTTATTGTTCTCATAACAAGCTTCCATCAATCTTGCCAGGGCATTGATATTGGTATAAAAACGGCAGCCAACATCCTGCAGATCGTAAACCAAGATATCCACATCGGCAAGGTCTTCTTTGCTGGGTTTGTTTTTGCCACCATACAAAGAGATCACAGGAATGCCGGTAGCCTGGTCTATCTCATCGGCTACTTTGGCGCCCGCGCTGGCATTACCTCTGAAACCATGTTCGGGTCCAAATACTTTTACAATGTTGATGCCCCGTTTTTGTAAACTGTCTACCAGGTGCTGGTTACCGATAACAGTGGTTTGGTTGGCAAGAATGGCTACCCTTTTGCCTGTTAGCAGGGGCAGATATTTTTCTGTTTGATCCGCACCGGTGCGGATCTGTTTTTTTGAAGTACCCGGTTTTTTTTGAACGGGCGTAAAGAAAAGGAATAACAGCGCAATTGTGCTGGCAAACAATACAGTGATCTTTTGTTTCATAATGGGGGGCGATTAAGGGGTTAAATATACAACAGTCCTGTGTGTCTCTGTTCCGCTGTGACGCAGTGTTGAAAAATGATGGCTATTGAAGGATCTAATTCAAAATGAAGACTTGTACATTGCAGCATGTACACAGTAACAGCATTGGTAGAGCGGTTTCAATTATTACCGCATCCGGAGGGTGGTTATTACAAAGAAATGTACCGCTCGGCCGAGCAGATAACAGACTCGGCTTTGCCGGAAAGATTCAGTGGCAGCAGGTGTTTTTCTACTGCCATTTATTTTCTGCTGGAGCAGGGTAATTTCTCCGCCTTTCACCGCATACAAAGCGATGAGTGCTGGCATTTTTATACGGGTGACAGTCTGCATGTGCATGTGATCCATCCCAATGGGGTGTATGAGCTGTTGAAACTGGGCAATAACCTGGCTGCAGGCGAATGCTTCCAGGCCGTGGTACCGGCGGGTAGCTGGTTTGCTTCTGAAACAGTGCCCGGTGGTATCTACTCTTTTGTAGGCTGTACGGTAGCTCCCGGTTTTGATTTTGCAGATTTTGAATTAGCCAGGGCCGATGAATTAACGGCCTTGTATCCCGCTATGAGCGAACTGATCGCCCGGTTGTGCAGGTAGTATTAACAGAGAGCTGCTACCATTTACCAAAGGCTTCCATCTTTCCTTTGTTTTTCCGCTTGAAATAAAAATAAAGTGGTATGCCGATAGCAGTTAAAACCAGGCCAAATACAGAATTGATGATGGCCGATTTTCCACTGAGGTAATTGGTGATATCAGTATAAAGCGTAGTGCCGATATAGAGGCCTGTAAAAGCCAGAAAGATCAGTGGGATCCATGGATAGCCCCAGACTTTATACGGACGTTCCTGATCAGGCATTTTTCTTCGCAGTATAAAAAAACCGAGAACAGTTAACCCATAAAATACCCAGCCTATAAAAATGAACATATCGGCAAGTATATCAAAAGAACCACTGATCACCAGCACCGAACTCCAGATGCCGAGTATCAATACGGCATTCCCGGGTGTATCGAATTTCGGATGTATTTTGCCCGACCAGCTGAAAAAAAGATGGGACCCCGCCATGGCAAAAATAACCCTCGCATTGGCCAGCAGGTTGGCATTGGCAGATCCAAAACAGGAAATTACAATCAATAAAGCAATGACAGCACCTGCCATATTACCCATTACTACGGCAGCGGCATCGCTGGCCACCAGCGGTGATTGCGCCATAATATCAACCGGTAATACATACAGATAGGCGAGGGAGATCAATACATAAATGAAAATGCAGGCAGATACACCCAGGATCAGACTTTTATTGATGGTTGTAGCAGGATCCTTGATTTCGCCTGCTACCATGTTCAGGTTATTCCAGCCATCATAAGCGGCAAACGCACCGGTGGTGGCGGCCATAAAACCAGCGAGTAATGTCCAGTTACTGAGTTGAAAGCCGGGCGCATTGGTGATGAAATTAACCGCATGACCTTTCCCCGAAAAAAAGATACCCATGATCAGTAACAGGATCACGATCACTTTCATGGCAGTAGCAATTAACTGGATCCTGTTACCGGATCGGGCACTTACATAATTCACCAGGCTTAACCCCATGATCACGGTGATGGCCAGGGCTTTTACACCAAAATGCTGCAAGGGCAGAATATTTCCGATCAGGGGCAGGTGCCATACAACGGATTGTTCGGTGGCTAAACTGAAATTGGGCAGCGGAATAAAATAACTTGCATACGAAGCCAGCACAAAACCCATGGCCGCAATAGATGCGGTATTGATCACGGCTACACTGGCCCAGCCGTACAAATAAGCCACCAGATCGCCGAAAGCATAACGTAGGTATACATACTGTCCGCCGGTTTCCGGAAACATGGTTCCCAGTTCTGCAAAAGCCATAGCGCCGAACATACTTACGATACCGGCCACTATCCAAACAAGAATCAACAGGTAGGGAGATCCCAGTTGAGAGGCCATGGTGGCCGGTTTCATGAAGATATTGCTGCCAATGATGCTGCCAATAACGAGGAATGTGGCAGACCATACGCCAATTGTTTTGGGTAACCGGGAGGAAGCCATAGGCAGTTAGTTGTATTACGGCCCTCCGGTTTTGTAGGTGGGCTCTTTAAATATACTTGCTCTGGTTCGTTTCTCAAACAATTACTGTACAGTTGCTGGCTGTCACAGATCTGTCAATTTCCCTCCATTTGTACCTTTTTTTGTGTGGATACCTGCGGGAAAACTAATTTCGCGTCCTTGTTCATCCGATAGTAATATATATGCAGATACAGATACTCAAATCCAAAGTACACCGGGCCACCATTACCGAAGCCAACCTGAATTATGTGGGAAGTCTTACCCTTGATGAAGACCTGATGGACGCCGCGCAGATGATCGAATACGAAAAGATCCAGGTGGTTAACGTGAATAATGGAGAACGGATCGAGACTTACCTGATCAAAGGCGCGCGTGGCTCCGGTGTTTGTTGTTTGAACGGGCCCGCTGCCAGAAAAGGTGCCGAAGGAGATATTGTGATCATTATTTCGTATGGATTGGTTGAAATGGCTGAAGCCAAAAACTGGCAGCCGGTGGTGGTATTCCCGAAAGATGGGAACCGCTTATAGCCAGATTGATAGACGGTTGATAGGTATACTTATTTCGTAAATATAAAGTGTTCTTCAATGGCATTGGGGTGCCTGCCAATGTTCTTGGCATTCTGTAATCTTGTTGAAAATCAATTGATTAATTCGGTTGATTTTCGTATTTTGTAGATAGCTATCGTGTCCATCAAAGAAGAATGCCAGGAACTGATTTATGAAACCAGCCGGACTGTTATTGTTAGTGATCTCTCTTTTTTGCATCATCCCCGGTAAAGCGCAGCAGCGTAGATTGGATAGTCTGCTGGCACTGGGTCCTCAATATCACCACGACGATTCCCTGAAAGTGATTTATCTCAAGGAGGTATTCAGGGCCTATGCCAGTCAAAAGAATTATGCAAAAGTTTCGCTCTACGCCGATTCTGCGGTAAAGATTGCAAAGGCTTTATCCAATAAAAAATTACTTGCTTATATCTACCAGCGGATCGCTTTGATCTATCATGTTTCAGATAGGTTACAGGCCATCACCCATTACCGCCAATCCATTGAAGTGGCCCATGAAGCGGGGGTGGTAAAAACGGAAGCGGGATCTTATCTTAACCTGGGTGCACTTTACCAGGGTATCGGCGATTTTCCTGCATCGCTGGATGCGCATGAGCGTGCCCTGGCTTTGTATGCATCTATTGGTGATAAGGACGATATGGTGAGCTGTTATATGAACATCGCCAATATCTATAACGGCATGCAGCAAAGGGTACAGGCCATCAGTTATGCCCGTAAGGCACTGGAAGCTTTTGAAGCGGGCAAAAGTTATAGAGGAATGGGGGTGGCGTATGATGTACTGGGATCTACTTATCTGAGCGCAACCACGGAAGAATTAACCCTGGCGGGAATTCTTCCGGATAGCAGGTTCCGGATTGCGGCAGAAATGTTTGAAAAAGGATTGAAAGCGGCTAAACTTTCTGGCGACGTGGGATTGATCGCTTCTTTCTATACCGATTTCGGCCGGCTGAATGAAATGACGGATAAAAATGAAACGGCTTTACAATTTTTTCTACAGGCGCAGGAATTGAGTCGTGACCGGGAGAACGACCAGGAGGCTTATCTCGATAACCTGGTGCTCACCGGTGTATTTTATCTCAAGAAATTTAAGAATGTAGAAAAGGCAAAACAATATTTGTATGAGGCACTGGCTTTGTCGAAAAAAATTGCACGTTTGCCTTCACAACAGGATGTGTTAACGGCCCTGAGCGATCTGCATGAAGGCAACAGGAATTTTGATAGTGCTTTGTATTATTTCAGGAATGCTATTATCATCCGGGATCATATCTCCAGCGAGGAAAGAGAAAACGAAATTACCAGGAAGCAGTTGAAGATGGATTTTGACATGAAGGAACGTGAATACAAAGAAACACAATTACTCACGGATGCCAAACTGAAGCAGCAGGTATTGCTGGCGAGAGAAAGAGAGCAGGAACTGCTGTTGCGGAAACAGCAACTGGAAATCAGCAACAAGGAAAAAAGTCTGCAACGCCTGCTTTTTTTGCAGAAACAGGCCGAACTGGAAGCGCAGAAAAAAGCACAGGCGAGTCAGTTGGTGCAGGAACACCTGAAAGCGGAATATGATAAAAAAATCCGTGATCAACAGATCGATGTGCAAAATGCAGAGCTGGGTGCCAACAGGCGATTATCTTTTTTTCTGGGTGCATTGGCTGTGATAGTACTGGCAGTGGCTGTTTTTATTTTCAAAAGCCGGATGAAGACGGTTAAGCTGAACCGGCTGGTATCGGAACAGAAATCGGAACTGGAAGAACTGGTGAAAGTAAAAGACAAAATCTTCAGTATTGTTAGTCATGATATGCGGGCACCTATCAATAACCTGGTGGCATTTGGATCGCTGCTGGAAGAAGGTGAGATAGGGCAGGAGAAACTGGCGAAATATATAGACCAGGTAAAAAGCACGCTGGATCATACTTCCTCTATGATGGAGAATCTGCTGAACTGGTCGGCCAGCCAGATGCAGGGTTTTGCACCGGTAATAACATCCGTACTTCTGAATGAGATAGTAGCGAATGTGATAACGGGCATAGAACCTGCTTTGCAAAAAAAGAAATTGCAGTTGGATAACCGGTTGTTATCTGATATAATCGTAACCGGTGACAGCAATATGATTGAACTGATTATCCGTAACCTGCTGAACAATGCCATCAAATTTTCTGCACCGGGAACACGACTGGAACTGTTTCAGGTAAAAGACAAAGACAATCAGCAGGTGGTCTTTTCGGTAAAAGACAATGGGCTGGGATTACCACAGTATAAAGTAGACAAAATCAATGCAGCTGCAGTACTGACTATGGAAAGCACTTATGGAACAAATAAAGAAAAAGGTACCGGCCTTGGGTTAATGCTGTGTAAACATTTTGCCGGGCTGATGAAAGGAAAAATCTCAGTAACCAGTAAGGAAGGGCAGGGAAGTATTTTCAGTCTCTCATTACCATTGGCCTGATACCCGCTGTTATTCTATAAAACGTGTCAGTGTTTTTTTGTTGATCAGATTATCCTGTAATGCCTGCTTATAGGCAATACTGACCGGAATAACGGTATCGTTGCTGAGTCTGATATCAGCGGCTGAAATATTTTTGATATGCAGCAGGTTAATCATGAATTGTTTGTGCACCCGCATAAAAATATGCGAGGGTAATTGTTTCTCCAGATTCTTCAGGCTGATCAGTACCATATGCGTTTTCTGGCGGGTAGTATAGATCTTCGAAAAGTCGCCCATACTTTCTATGTATAATACATCGCCCATATTCAGTTTGATATGCGTATTGTTCTCCTTGATGAAAAAATACTCATGGGCATCAATGCTCCTGATGAAATCCGAACCGGGTTCCGATGCAGGTACCTGTTTGGGTGCAGGTTCGGTTACGGAAGGAACTGATCTCACTTTCAGGTATTCGATGGCTTTGTCTACCGCTTTGATCAGGCGCTCCAGTTTTACCGGTTTTACGATATAATCGATAACATCCAGTTCAAAACTTTCGGCCGCATGGTGGGTATGGGAAGAAATAAAGATAAAAACGGGTGGATGTTTGAGGCTGCGCAGCAGTTCCAGGCCGGATAATTCGGGCATATCTATATCTGAAAAAACAATATCTATCTGCTCGTTTTTCAATACCGACATGGCTTCCAGCCCGTCTGCCAATGAAGCTTTCACTACAAGGCTGTCGATCTTTCTTAGCTTCAGCTCTAACGAGTCTCTCTCAAGGATATTGTCTTCAACAAGGATACACCGATATCTCATTCCTGCTTTCTGGTCTAATGGGTTGGTAAATAGACTTTTAGTTATCTATTTAAAAATAGGCAAACTATCAGGAATCAGGGAGCTTATTTTTTTCGTCTACTAAAAACCGGTGCATATCTACTTTTAGAGGCAGTTACTCAAATATGTTTTTGGAAGGGGTTTTATCAGTCTACATTCAAGTTTCGTAGTTCGTTCACTACAGAATAGCTGAATAACTAGGATCACCAACCAAACCTGTATTATGAGATCAATTCTACGCCCGTATTGTGTGCTTTTGGCCACAATGGTATCCCTTGTTCTTACCGCTGTCACCACGCAGGCGCAGCATACGCTCGATAATGTGGGGTTAACCGCTGCAGCACCCGCTGCTGGTGCCTATTCCATGCGGAAACTGAGCACGGGTTATCTGGGCTTTGCCATCAAAGTAAGGAGGAGTTCCGACAATGCCGAAGCCAACGTAGCTTTTGATGCGAATGGTGCCGTTAGTGCTGCTTCCGTGGTAACCATTACTGCGGCAGGTAGTTCCGGTTTAGCGGTTGGTTCCACTCTGGCTTATAATAGTTTTTATGCTTCTGCTACCTGTTATCTCACAACCTGGTACGACCAGAGTGGGAATAACCGTCATATTACACAAACAACCACCGCCAACCAGCCGATAGTGGTATCCGGCGGAACGCTGCGTACCTTTAACGGTAAAGCAGCTGTATATTTCGATGGAGCCAGTGGTGTTATGAATGTTCCCTTTGCGGCGCCGGTGATCAATGCAGCAGGAAGTTTTTCAACCGTATTTTCTCAGCCGGTTCTGCAAACCAATTTTCCGGCTATTGTTGCATGGGGATCTTCCTACGGCCCTGCATTCGGACCATTGGATGCGGTAGGAAAATTTGGTTTATATACTTCTTTCGGACCTTATAATATTACACTCGGACCCGTAACGGCTAACACAGATTATATTGTGAGTGCAGGCTGGACGGGTACAGCAGTTACCCAATCGCGTAACGGAAACATCATTACCGGTACCATGGGAGCCGCATTTAATACAACTTTAGCTACAGGTTTGATCGGTAGGGATAACTCGAGCCCTTCAGCTCAGTACTTTAGTGGAACCTTGCCGGAACTGATTATATTTCCTTCTAACCTGTCGCTTACTTCCAGTCGACAGACACTGGAGAATAACCAGGCGGCATTTTATTTACCTGCTACCATCAGCTCATTTACCCCAGGCGCCGCATTTACCGGCAATACGATTACCATTACCGGTACTAATTTTACCGGTGCCACAGGCGTAACCATTGGTGGAACAGCTGCTGCCTCTTTTACGGTGGTGAATGCAACTACTATCACAGCAGTGGTTGCCAATGGTTCATCAGGTGTGATTAGTGTTACCAAACCCAATGGTACGGTAAGTTCATCCACTGCTTTTACCTACAAAACCGTGGTTGGCCCGAGCGGCATCAATAGTGGTATTCTGATGTGGCTGGATGCAGCTGATGTAGATGGAGATGGTATTGCGGGCAATGATCCTTCGAGCAATACAAATTTAACCACCTGGAAAGACAAATCAGGGCTGGGCAATAACGCCACATCTATTGTTGGACAGAATCCCATCACTTATATAACCAACCAGATCAATGGCAAACCGGTAGCCCGTTTTACCAGAACTTCAGATGCGCTGGGTTCCACATTACAAGCTGCCAATGTAGATATCAGGGCAGCCACTAATCCTGCTGTAACCATGTTTACCGTATACAAAACAGGTGCACAGGTAAATCCGAGCGGACAGGGACAAGCGCTATGGGGTAATGATGATGGAAACTGGGATCGCTTCTTTTATAATTCCTGGTCATTCAGTAACGATGGTATCGTATCACTCGGAACAGTGAATCCGACATTTGTATCGGTACCCGGTGCGGGCACAACAGGGTCGCTTCGTTTGATGACCGCTGTGTATAATAATTTAGTTCCCAACGGATCGGCTATCTATTTTGATGGTGCTGTGGTAACCAAGTTTACCGACAATACACAGGCTTCGGCTGCGCAAACCAGTCTGCGCATTGGTAATGATGGTGATAATGGATCTTTTAACGGAGACATAGCAGAGTTTATCGTTTATAACAGGAAACTGACAGATTGCGAGATCCTGCAGGTAAACCAATACCTCGGAGCCAAGTATGGCGTAACTTTTACCAGTGCTACTATTACTGCAGGAAGTGCCACTACTTTTTGCCAGGGTGGCACAGTTACTTTAACCGCAAGTGCGGGAGACAGTTACCAATGGTACAAAGATGGGGTGGCTATTTCATCAGCAACGGCTAACACTTATAGCGCCAATACAACAGGTAATTATACAGTAGCAGTAACCACTGCCGGATGTACGGCTACTTCGCTGGTAACCCCTGTAACCGTAAATGCAGTGCCAACTGTAACGGTTTCAGCTTCCGGACCCGCTACTTTCTGCGTAGGAGGTTCTACCACACTAAGCGCAAATACCGGTGCCGGACAAGGTCTCACATTTAATGGTGCCAATACCTATGTGAATATTCCTTCCGGTGTAGTATTACCTGCCAGTTTTACGGAGGAAGCCTGGATTTATTCGGGTTCAGGAAATGATGGACAGTTCCATGGGTTCCTGGGTAACCAGCCGGCTGGCGGAACCAATACCCGTCCACCTTCGATGTGGATCTATAACGGGAAACAGATTCATGGTGGTTTTGGTACAGGAAGCGGTTTCTACTATTATATCACCAATGAAGTGATTTTGCAGAATACCTGGAACCATATTGCACAAACCTATGACGGCAATACGCTGAAATGTTATGTGAATGGTCAACTGGTAGCGAATCAGACCTATATAGCACCACCTGTTAATTCAGTACCTTATGCAACCGGAGTGAATAATATCGGAAGGGTAGATAATTACTTTAATGGGATGCTGGATGAAGTGCGGATCTGGAATGTTACCCGCACGCAGGCCGAAATTCAGGCCAGTATGAATAAAACCATCTCTCCGGCAACAGCAGGATTGGTGGGATACTATAAAATGGATGAAGGAACCGGAACCGTTACTGCCGATGCCACTTCGGCTGGCAGAACCGGAACGCTGACCAATAACCCGGTATGGGCCGTATCAGCGGCACCGGTAGGTGCCACGGTTACCTGGAGTCCGTCAACCGGATTGAATACTACTACCGGTGCTATCGCGATAGCCAATCCAACCACCACCACAACCTATACCGCTACCGCCACCGATGCTTCTACAGGTTGTGTAGCCACTGCAACGCAGGTGGTAACCGTTAATCCTTTACCGGTGGCAGCTATCAACGGTACCAACACAATATGTACGGGACAGTCAACTACTTTAACTGCTTCCGGAGGAGCCACTTATGTATGGGGTAATGGAGAGACAACGGCCTCTATCACTGTTTCTCCTGCATCCACCACAACCTATACTGTTACGGTTACCAACGCTTCCGGTTGTCAATCTTCCGCCAGCTATACCGTAACTGTGAATGCATTACCAACTGTTTCTGTTGCGGGTACAAATACTATTTGTGCCGGACAGGCTACCACGATAACTGCCTCTGGGGGAGGCGGTTATTTGTGGAGCAATAATGCAACCACGGCTGCTATCACCGTTTCTCCGGTTACTACTACCACCTATACAGTTACAGTGACCAGTGCTGCAGGATGTGTGGCATCGGGAACAAGAACCGTTACGGTAAATGCATTGCCAACAGTAACGGCTAGTGCGAGTGCAGCAATTGTATGCAACGGTTCTTCCGTTACACTCACTGGTGGTGGAGCAAGTACCTATACATGGACCGGTGGTGTAACGAATGGAGTGTCTTTTGTACCATCTGTAACCTCAAACTATACCGTTACCGGAACAGATGTAAATGGTTGTAAGAATACTGCAACCCAAACCATTACAGTTGGTTCTGCTCCTTCATTCGCAAACATCAATGTATATGTACAGGCTTCAACCAGTGCCAACAGTTGTGACGCAGTGGTTACTTATCCTTTAAGTGTAAATGGCGGTATACCTTCTCCGAATGTTACGTATACATTTACGGGTGCAACTACCGGAACCGGATCTGGAACCGGCAGTGGACAATTGTTTAATAAAGGCGTAACACATGTAGTGGTTACGGCTGCCAACAACTGTGCATCACCATCAGTTGCTTTTGATATTACCGTTGTAGATAATGTATTACCGGTTGTGATTACTAAAAACAATACTGTCTATCTTGATGCAACCGGACATGCTACTTTAGTAGCGGCTGATATCAATAATGGCAGTTATGACAATTGCGGTACGGTTACACTTCCTCAAAGCAGCACTGGTGTTATTTGCGCTACTGCGGCAGAAGGTAACAGCCTTACTTTACAGGCACCAGCCGGTAAAGTAATCACCGGGATTACTTTTGCCAGTTATGGTACGCCTAACGGAACCTGTGGTAATTTTTCTATCGGAAGCTGCCATGCCGCAAATAGCCTGTCTATTGTTTCTGCATTGGCTATTGGACAAAATTCGGTTACTATTGATGCGAGCAACAGCGTATTTACTGATCCCTGCGGAGGAACAGTGAAAAGATTATATATCGAAGCAACGTACGCTGATGCCGGAAGTACATATAATTATGATTGCAGCAGTATCGGAACGCATGAAGTTACCCTGGTTGTAACTGATGCAGATGGTAATTCAAATTCCGGTACGGCAACGGTTACCGTAGTGGATACTTTACAACCTGTTGTGAATACAAAAAATCTTGTATTATGTCTGGATGCCAGCGGTAACGCAAGTATTACGGCAGCCATGATCAATAACGGATCGGCCGATAATTGCAGTATTGCTGCCTATTCGCTGAACAAAACCAGTTTCAATACTTCAAATGTTGGTGTAAATACCGTGACACTTACTGTAACTGATGCAAGTGGAAATATTGCAACCCAAACAGCTACTGTAACAATCAACCCGTTGCCGGTTGTGCATGCAGTTACAGGTGGTGGGGCTTATTGTATGGGTTCTGCAGGTGTGGTGGTTGGTTTGTCTGGCTCTGAGACTGGTGTAAATTACCAGTTGAAACGAAATGCGACAGTAATTAGTACCCTGCCGGGTAACGGCTCAGTACTTAGTTTTGGTGCACAAACTGTTGCAGGTACCTATACTGTTGCAGCCACCAATGCTTCAACCGGTTGCGGTGCTTCAATGAGTGGAAGTGCAGTTGTGGTAATTAATCCAACGCCTGTTGTATCAATAGCCTCATCTGCATCGGCTGTTTGTGTTGGTAATAGTGTTACCCTGACAGCCTCACAGACTACAGCGCAAATAAGAACGTATACAATTGCGGTATCCAATCTTATCAATCTGCCAAATGCCTGCACCAACGGCAGATATGGTGCAGGTGGAACTAATTCAGGATTTACATGGACAGATCTGGGTGCGGGTACTGTAACCAATGTAGCTGTTCAGTTATCTGTTGGGGTTGAATGTAATGCCAATGGGTTTGTTCATAGTGCATTGTTAAATAATGTGGGTACTGGAGCTTCCTTTACAAATACTACTTACTATTGTAGTTGTACTCCACGAACGTCTCCTGCGTTGTACACATTTAATTTTACGCCATCAAATTATACTGTTGGAGGTGTAAACACACTGCTGCTTAACAGCGGAAGCACTTTTGGATTGGTTCCGGCTGCATTATTAGGCAATGCTTATGCAGTAGTTACAGTAACTTATAATGGAGGAAATTCAAACAATAATATTAACTGGGTCTGGACACCGGGTAATGAAACTACACAAGCTATTACCATTAACCTTTCTGCTACCACCAATTACACGGTTACGGGTACAGATGCCAATGGTTGTTCCGGTTCGGCCGCTGCTACCGTAACGGTAAACCCATTGCCGGTTGCTACCATCACTGCAGCTGGTGCAACAGAGGTTTGTCCGGGTAATACAGTAGTACTTGATGCCAATACCGGTGCAGGATATACTTATCAGTGGAAGAAAGAAGGTGCAGCTATTTCAGGAGCCACAAGTGCATCTTATACTGCGGCAGTTAGCGGGGATTATACAGTAGTAATCACCAATAGCAACGGATGTTCATCTGCTGCTTCTAATACCGTATCCGTTAAAATTCAGGATATCATAGCTCCCTATTTTGTTTCTGCCGGTGCTGTTACTTCGGCTACCAATGCCCAGGGAGAAGTGATAGCAACAGGCGCCAATGGTGCAGTAGTTGATTATACACTACCTGTTGGTGCAGACAATTGTTCTATAGCTTCAACAGTATTAACCTCTGGTTATGCCAGCGGTTCTGTATTCCCGATAGGGGCAACAACAGTTACCTATACAGTTACTGACGGAGTGGGATTAACAGCTAATTCTTCCTTCATCGTAGTGGTAAGCGGATTGGCTCCTGTTATCAACTGTCCTGCAGCTATTGCAGTTACGGCTGCGGCTGGTCAGTGTGGTGCACCGGTTACTTTTGCTGCTACAGAAACCACAGCAATACCTTTTTCTACGATTGTATATACCGAAAATGGGCAGTCGGTAAGTTCCGGCAGCTTCTTTACAGTAGGCACTCATGTCATTACAGCCACTGCCACCAATGCAGTAGGGTCTTCTGTATGTACTTTCATGATTACCGTAACAGACAATATTTATCCTGTATTAACGGATGTTCCAGCCAATGTTACAGTGCCGTGTAATGCGGTACCTGCAGTAGCCAACGTAACAGCCACCGATAATTGCAGTACATCAGTTCCGGTGTTTACAGAAGTAAGAACTGAAGGTGATTGCCCTAATAATTATATAGTAACCAGGACCTGGTCAACCACAGATGCTTCAGGTAATACCACTACTGCTTCGCAGGTAATTACCGTTCAGGATACCCAGGCACCTGTGATTACCAATACGTTTAATATTACTGTACCTGCGGCCGATGGTCTTTGCAGCGCAGTGGTAAACTATACAGCCATAGCCACCGATAATTGTGGTGCGGCATCCATCAACTATAGTATTGCTCCGGGTTCCACCTTTACGGTAGGCTCACATCTGGTAACAGTAACGGCAACAGATGTTTGCGGTAATGTTGCCACTGCCAGTTTCACCGTTACGGTAACCGATGCACAGAAACCTGTAATTGTTTGCGCTCCTGACCAGACCATCAATCTGTCTGCCAGCTGCAGCGCTACTTTACCAGATTACAGAAGCCTGTTAACAGCAACGGATAATTGCAG
>SCVK01000210.1 GCA_004297075.1 Chitinophagaceae bacterium | reverse complement strand
GATGCGGTCATAGGCACGGGCACTTAGGTTTAAGCGTTCCATCGCTTTCTTCAATAAATTTTCTCCCACGGTACTGATCACACAGATCTCGCGAAGCTGTTTGCTGCTCATCTGCGCATTGGCATAGATACCCGGATGCGCTTGGTACCTTTCCGCCTGGATCTCTCTCGCTTTGATCACCCGCTCCCGGATGGCTGCTGAATTTTCTGTTGGTTGCTGACTGCTCAGTTCACTGAAGGCAACAGGGGTTACTTCTACATGCAAATCGATTCTGTCTAATAAGGGGCCGGATACTTTGTTGAGGTATTTCTGAACAGCACCCGGCGGACAGGTACAATCTTTTTCAGGATGATTGTAAAACCCGCAGGCGCAGAGTTTTGTCGATAATGTCCCGATACGCCAAAACCATACAAAAGCCTCATGCTCAAGGGTATCCTGAAAATCCAACAATGATTGGGGATCACCTCAAAAAACGCCGGATGGACTTACATATGTCTCAGGCTACGGCGGCTCGGACTCTTAACGTGTCAGAGGACTGCTTATGTTACTGGGAAAATGGGCGCAATAATCCTCAAATAAGTCAGTATCCCGCCATCATTGCTTTCCTCGGCTACTACCCGTTCGATCACGAAACGGAGACGTTTGGTGGAAAGATCAAACGGTACAAGTATGAGCATGGTCTGAGCAATGAGAAGCTTGCTAAACTGTTGAACGTGGATGAAAGTACGGTTGCGAATTGGGAACGGAACAAGCGGGTGCCGCTTGGGAGAAGTATGAAAAGGGTTCTATTAGCTTTAAACACAAATGCCGCTCATGAGTGAGCGGCATTTTTATTTCTTGGTCTTGCGAATGAATCAGTTAAATATTTCATTCAAACTTAATTCATAATTTTTAGTGGTATAAAGGGTATTAATTTATTTACACCAGTGCCCAAGAATCTGAATTCGATTGACTGTGCAGATAATGACAAAGAGATAATTGACAGATTTATGCAACTTATTCTACTAACTGTAAACCGTACACTACTAGTAGTTTCTATTAAGCTTACTGCTTTCTTTTCATGTACATGCTTATCAATTGAGCAATTCCGTTGAGAGGCACAACTACGGTATCAGCAATCGATGTGTCTGGAACAAATAAGTCAGATAGCATTGATTGATATATGGGGGTCTGATGTTTAACATTAAACTAAAAAGCAAATTCCCCATCTGTTGATGAGAAATTTGCTTACGAAAGTAATCTGTAGACAATTTATAACGCTTCGATTTGTTTGCTCATATAGGTTGTTATACGTAGGCTATCAGACGAAGATAAATGCGGTTTAAAAATCCCATGATAGATCATTTCCGATTGGGGTACGCTAAACTTACCTGCATCGGCACCTGTAAGATGAAAAGTCATTTGTATCTTATAGAGTTTACTGCCCGGAACGGTATCAAATTGGGAAGTGAGACTATAGTCTTCGCCAACGAAATCCTTGGAATAATGCAAGTAAATCGTATCAAAGGCGAATCCTTGTGTGAACACCCGTTGCATTATATATTTCCTAATAGATTCGTTACCTATTTCAGCAGAGCCGGCGTTGACGAGGCTATCGGTAGCAGCAAGCCGGTCACCCGCGTGTGCAACCTGTTGTAAGTACAATAATCGAGAGGCTTTATTCTGTTTGTTCAAATCACCTACCAACGTATCAATTTTATACCCTTCTTCATCACCCTTTTTGTATAAAAAATACATTCTGGTGTATACGACATCTCCCTTTGTGTCTACATAACGATTAGGCATATCATACAAAACATATCCGTGATATGAATAAATATAAAATGAATCATCCAACATTTTTGGATCAGGATCATTTATAGGATACGGATATCTTACCGTCATGCCCAATACATCCAAAGGAGATGTATCGCTTTGTTTGCCACCTGAAGTGGGAAGGGATGAACAATAAAGGCCTGTTGAGAGAATAACTGCAACCCATAAAAACTGGCGTTTGAAATTTTGATTCATCATTCGCTTTGAATTGATAAGATACATTTAATATAGTTCGGCACTTGTATAAACCTTAATTCGACTATATCCAAAAAACTTTGGCCATATTATTTGTCCACGGTAAAATCCACGTCCTTCCCATATACTCGGAAATAAATGTTGATTGCATAACCGTTCTCCACCAAATATAGACAGAATTCGGGGGTGTCAAAATCATATAATTTTTCTCGCGATAAGTGGCTACTCTGGTAACTGTGCCTGCGATATTGTATTTATCAACGAATACATCTGATACCGGCTGAAATTCTGCAGGGGCTATACCCACATTTGTAATGATTTTTTCGTTCGTCCCATAGTGAATCGCGCCAACTACTGTCGCATTATATTTCCAAAAAATGGAAGGGTAGTATTCATAGGCTGCATTCGAAGTATAGCCGCTTAAATCTGGTTCGTACTGGCCTGGTGATTCACTTGATTCACTCATTACAGCATTCTCATTTATGGTGAGTACGATTTCTCCTGATTCCGAACTCCCACCACCTGCGTCAACTGGACATAAGCTCTGATAATTTGGGTCATTGCAATCAGATGAACAGGTCTGTCCAACGTATTCTCGAATTTCTTGCGTTGAGCCGTCGAGGCCGTGAATCGTTGTCACCAGCCACCAATCAATACATATGCCATTGACCGCAACAGAATTTTCTGGTTTTTTTGAAGTAACTGCACCATAGGAAACAACCCGATTATTCGCAAACACGGTTTGATGTAGCCACCGGCCAGTAATGCTCAATACTCGCAGCATACAGCTATCTTTTGTCGGTTTACCGGTTAGCAAATTTGCGATTAGAGTCGGTGAAATAGTGCCACGATCTTTCCCATCAAGTGGCAAGAAGCAAATGATGTGTGCAGACTTTATTTTACCTAAATTGTCCGTTATCATCGCTAAGTGTAGCGATGCTTTTTCATCAACGCGCTTTTTTGACTTCACTTTATCATTAATTGGAATCACCAAGTAATTTAGTCGATTAGTAAACGAGGTTTGATAGGCTGCATTGTAATTAAGATTTTCCATCAATAAATCAATGTTTGCATTTCGTACTGCTGCGCCGGAATTGTCTTTTTCCTTTGAGTTTGTCTGTTGTACAATTGTTGCAGTTTGAATATTTTCTTTTTGAGCACTGAGCCAGCTGCTAACACGGGTGGAAAGGTTAGGTGCTCCTATTACTTGGTCAGCTGGGGATAGATCTTTTTTTTGGCAGGCGCAGAATAAAATTGCGAGTAAAGTTGCAAGGGCACAATTGATGCCCATTTTAGGTTGGTTCATAGCTGGATTTACTTAAAGGTTAAAGAATATTGCGCTATTGTTAAATAGATACAGTTAACAATTCATAGGAATGAAGAGACTACAAGTAAAAGGGTTATCTTTTTCATGGATTGGATTTAGGCCTGAAAACTACGGGATAGGATTTTAATAAAATACCGTTAAAACACCCATTTTTCTGGTAAATAAAAAATACCGTGAAATCACGGTATAGTGCACCCTGTTTGCTGTATACGGTCATCATAAATGATAGTAACCATCATTGACGAGTCATCCCGAACACCTATACCTTTGCACTAACTTAACACTCATGCCAGCAGTGACATATATGGTCGGAAAAACAGTGGTATCCCTGCCGTTGCGCGAATCGCAGCACAAGGCATGGCGTAAATTCAAGCGCACCCTCGCCATCAAAGAACCCTGCAAAGAATCGAAGATCATTGCATTCGCCTCATATCAGTCTCCTTATTACCCCGCCCATCCCTCTCTATCCAAACTCCTGAACTGTATCGCTTCCGCCAGATGTTCGGGTTTAATATCTGCACTGCCAGCCAGATCGGCAATGGTGCGGCTCACTTTTAAGATGCGGTCATAGGCACGGGCACTTAGGTTTAAGCGTTCCATCGCTTTCTTCAATAAATTTTCTCCCACGGTACTGATCACACAGATCTCGCGAAGCTGTTTGCTGCTCATCTGCGCATT
>SCVK01000209.1 GCA_004297075.1 Chitinophagaceae bacterium | reverse complement strand
GCGTCGGTATCTGCTTTGATCTCGATGCTGTCTGTGTCCCAGATCCCCAGACCGTCGCGGTCGGCTACGGTTTCGCCGTTCAGGGTTACGGTTCCTTTCAGGATGAACGCATACACACCGTTGCCGGGTTTGCGGATCTGGTAGCGGGTGGTTGATTCTTTAGAGAATTTACCGAGCGAGAACCAGGCGTCCTGGTTGATCCATACGGCATTCTCATCATCAGGTGCTACCACGGTCAGTAACTGGTTGTTCCTGTCTTCGGGTTTAAAATTCTTTTGCTGGTAACGGGGTTCAATATTGGCTACTTTCGGAAATACCCAGATCTGCAGAAATTTCACTTCTTTGTCTTTGTTGGCATTCATCTCGCTATGGGCAATACCACTGCCGGCACTCATGATCTGCACATCATGCTGGCGGATGATCTCATCTCTACCGGTACTGTCTTTGTGATGCAGGTCGCCTTCCATTGGAATGGATACGATCTCCATATTATCATGCGGGTGTTTGGAAAAACCCATGCCCTTGGCTACCGTATCATCGTTCAATACCCGTAAAGCGCCAAAATGAACGCGCTCGGGGTTATGATAACTACCAAAACTGAATGTGTGGTAACTGTTCAGCCAGCCAAAACTGGCATGGCCGCGGGTAGCTGCTTTGTGTAATACCGTTTTCATAATATACTCCTTTTATAATACGTGTATATACACGTATTTGTTTAAAAAAATCTACTCTTCGTTGCTCCTTACTTTTTCCAGCAGGTTATTCAGGTCTAGCGCTTCGCTTTCATTTACCAGCATCATCTCATCCATCACGCGGTTAAGAACCACAGTGCTCGCTTCCAGGATGGTGATACCTGCCTGTGTAAGGGTGATCACCGTTTCGCGCTTGTCCTGCGCCGAAGTGGAGCGTTTTACCAGTTTCTTGATCTCCAACCTGTCAATGATCCTCGGTACGTTCGAGCTTTTCTCGATCATCCGGCAGGCAATATCCCGTACGCACATCTGGTCCGGATATTTACCCTTCAGGATCCGTAACACATTGTACTGCTCATGTGTTAACCCGAATTCTTTTAATTCCCTGCTCATCACTGTTTTCAACCACCAGGCTGTATACAGTATATTCAATCCTGCCTTGTGCACTTCGTTTTTGAATTTGGTACTTTGTATGGCCTGTTCTAATTTCACAACACAAATGTATGTACATACATGTAATTTTCCAAATCTTTTTCGCTCCTTTTTCTTATTGATTGATTTTCAATGCATTTTGGGAACTGAACCATCATCGGGAGGCGCGAATCGGCAGTCGTGAGGCGTCAGTTGTGAGTAAAATGGGACCGTCAATGGGCAATGGGAATCGTCAGTTGTGAGTAGTCAGTAGGTAGTGGCATGGATAAGGGTGCACGGATCAACCATACAATGGTTCACTAAGAGCAAAAGAGAGAAAGAGTGTAATAAGAGAGCCCATCCCTTAGTATTCAAAACTCACGATTCACTATTGACCATTGACCATTGACAACTGCCAATAGTCCGCCATAAAAAAGGTGAGAAGCAACCGGTTGATATTTACCGTTCACTTCTCACCCTTTCAATATTATCATCCACCTCTCAAAACTCACCACTGACCACTCACGATTCACGACTGACAATTCACCATTGCCCATTCACCCTAATTGTTCCTCGCTTTCTCCGCATTATCCGCCGACTTTCTCCATTCTTCCAGTCCCTGGCAGGCAGCATATTCTTTGTCGATAGAGATATAATAGGTAGGGATATGTTCTTTGAACCATCTTTCCAAAGCGCTGCTTTTCTTTTCTTCGAGCGCTCTTTTGGCTATACGGTCATAATCTTCTTTCAGGTTTTCGCGGTGAGGCTCGGTACGGTTGCGCAGGTAAATGAGACGTACTACCTGGGTACCACGCTCATCTTTGTACAATTGTGGTTTGGAGTATTCACCGGGTTTCAGGTCTTTCAGCAGCACCACGATATCCTTATCCAGCTGGTCGATGGAGAGGAAAGTAGTGGGCTGCCCGGCAGCATCTCTGCCAGAAAGGGCACCGGCACTGAATTTACTGTTCTCATCATCACTGAATTTATTAACGGCTGCACCAAAAGTAAGGGATCCGTCGACCAGTTTATTGCGAACCGAGTCCAGTAGTTTCTTAGCATCGTTAATTTCGTCTTCTGTTACGGGTGGAATACGCAGGATATGTTTCACCACGGCTTCATCACCTGAACGGCTAACCATCTGGATAATGTGCAGGCCGAATTTGGATTTGATCACTGGTGAGATCTGTCCTTCTTTCAAACGGAAAGAAGCGGCCAGGAAAGCGGGATCCCAGGAACCTTTATCATTACGGTTCAGGCTGTACTGTCCGCCGTTCTCTTTCACACCCGGGTCTTCGCTATAGAGTTTGGCCAGCTGGTCAAACTTTTTCGGACCCTGTGTTTCTACCTGCCGGCGGTAATCGTATAATTGTTTGGATACGTATTCTTCCACATCCTTATTGGCTTTGGGGTGGATCACGATCTGGCTTACTTCAATTTCACTTTCGTAAAAAGGCAGGCTGTCTTTCGGGATCTTATTGTAATACGCTTTTACTTCTGTAGGGGTGATCTTGATCGCATCCACGATCTTGCTCTGCATCTGCTCCGACATTTTCTGTTCGCGCAGCGCTTCCTTAAAATCTTCTTTGATCTGGTAAACCGTTTTACCGGCAATCTCTTCCAGGATATCTTTGGAGCCGTATTGCATGATAAAACTGCGAATCCGGTTATCCAGTGCCGCATCGATCTCTTCTTCACTCACGTTCAGCGAATCTTTCTGCGCCTGCAATACCAGCGCCTTACGGATCAGCTGACCTTCCATGATCTGGCATTCGGTAGGCAGAATCACATTTTCCTGGCCCTGGGCCTGGCGCTTCATATCGGCCATGGCGTTCTGGATATCTGAGCGGAGAATGATCCGGTCTCCTACCTGCCCCACAATCTTATCCGCCACTACTTTTTTGCCCTGTGCCGAAACAGCAATGGTTCCGCAAGCCAGAAAAGCCACTGCTACTGAAAATAAATACTTCATAAACTTCATCAATATCATTCAAATGTAATTATTCAGCCCCGGTTTCCCTTGTGGGGTGGGGCTTTTAACAAAATATATGTATTAGCTGCGGGGTGTCGGCTGCGAGCTACGAGCCTTGAGCTGTGAGCGGTAGCGGGGTTAAATGGAAAAGGTATAGAACAAATCATGTCGCTATACCTTTCCCCGCTCGTGGCTCAATGCTCATAGCTCACGGCTCACAGCTTATAAAGTCCTTTTCACTTCTTCTTCCTCAAACGCTTCCACAATATCTCCCACTTTCAGGTCATTGAAGTTTTTGATGGTCAGACCACATTCCATATTGGACGCTACTTCCTTGGCGTCGTCTTTGAAACGTTTCAGGCTGCCCAGCTCTGCGGCCTGGCCCTCTCCTTTCGGATATTCCACAATACCATCGCGGATGATCCGGATCTTGCTGTTTCTGGCAATTTTTCCTTCCAGTACATAACAACCGGCCACGGTGGCTTTGTCGAATTTGTACACTTCGCGCACTTCCACGTTGGCGGTGATCTTCTCCTGGTACTTGGGTTCCAGCATACCCTCCATCGCGCTCTTGATCTCGTCGATGGCCTGGTAGATGATGGAGTACAGTTTGATCTCCACGCCTTCTGTTTCAGACAGTTTATTGGCCTGCATGGAAGGACGTACGTTAAAGCCGATGATGATGGCATCTGAGGCAGTGGCCAGCAATACATCACTTTCAGAGATCTGACCCACACCCTTGTGTACCACGCGGATGGCGATCTCTTCGGTGGAGAGTTTCTGTAAGGAATCGCTCAGGGCCTCAACTGAACCGTCCACGTCACCTTTGATGATGATGTTGAGTTCTTTAAAGTTACCCAGTGCCAAACGGCGTCCGATCTCATCCAGGGTAATATGTTTTCTGGCACGCAGTCCCTGCTCGCGCAGGATCTGTGCACGTTTGGTAGCGGTTTCTTTGGCTTCGGCCTCATCTTCAAACACCTTGAATTTCTCACCGGCCTGTGGCGCACCGTTTAAACCCAGTATCACTACCGGTGTAGATGGCGGCGCTTCTTCAATGCGCTGGTTACGCTCGTTGAACATCGCTTTTACGCGACCATAGTGCTGACCCGATACAATCAGGTCGCCCTGGCGTAAGGTTCCGTTCTGTACCAGGATGGTGGCCACATACCCACGACCCTTATCGAGCGAAGCTTCAATGATGGTACCGGAACCTTCCCTTTCAGGATTGGCTTTCAGATCCAGTACTTCTGCTTCAAGCAATACTTTTTCGAGCAGCAGGTCCACGTTCAGGCCCTGTTTGGCAGAGAGTTCCTGGTTCTGGAACTTACCACCCCAGGCTTCAACCAGGATATTCATCTGCGATAACTGCTCGTATATTTTCTGCGGATTGGCTCCGTCTTTATCAATTTTGTTCACCGCAAAAATCATCGGTACACCGGCCGCCTGTGCGTGGCTGATGGCTTCCTTGGTCTGTGGCATCACCGCATCGTCTGCCGCCACCACAATGATCGCGATATCGGTTACTTTGGCACCACGGGCACGCATGGCGGTAAACGCTTCGTGACCCGGTGTATCCAGGAAAGTGATCGCTTTTCCGTTAGGCAGGGTAACCTCGTAGGCACCAATGTGCTGGGTAATACCTCCGGCCTCACCGGCAACCACATTGGCGCTCCGGATATAGTCGAGCAAGGAAGTTTTACCATGGTCAACGTGACCCATGATGGTTACGATCGGAGGTCTGGGAACCAGGTCCTCCGCATCATCTTCATAATCATCATCATCCAGTTCATCGGCATCTTCCAGACCGATAAATTCCACTTCAAAACCAAATTCGCTGGCTACCAGTTCAATAACTTCTGCATCCAGGCGCTGGTTAATGGATACCATGATACCGAGATTCATACACTTACCGATTACATCGGCAAAGCTTACGTCCATCAGGTTGGCCAGTTCACTTACGGTTACAAATTCGGTTACCTGCAGCCTGTTATCGATCGACTCTTCGCCCATCGATTCGGCGGCTTCATCGCGTTTGGCGCGGCGGTATTTGGCTTTCAGGCTCTTACCCCTTCCACCCGTACCGGCCAGTTTGGCCTGGGTTTCGCGGATCTTTTCCTGAATGGCTTTCTGATCAATTTCTTTGTCCTCCCTGCGAACGGCTGGTCCACGGCTGCCGCCACGGTTACCACCCTGTGCACCGCCACGGTTAAAACCACCACCCTGGCCACGGTTATCGCGTCCGCCGGTGTTGTTATTGGCCGGTACAATGGGACGGTTAGGTCCGGTAGGGCGTCCATTGGCATCGCGTGGGATAGCGCCTGGTGTGGCCGGTTGACCCGGTGTGCCGGCTTTATCAACGGGAATACGTTTGCGTTTACGTTTTTCGTCTCTACCCATGGGCTTCGGACGGGTATCGCTGTTAACAGGTAATTCAATTTTTCCCAGGATCTTGGGACCTTCCAGTTTCTCGGCCCTGATATTGGTGATAGTGGGTCCGACAGGCTCTTCGGGAGCAGGAGCTGGTGCAGGTGCCGGAGCCGGTGTTACTGCAACAGGCTCAGCAACAGGTGCGGCTTCCTCTTTCTTTTTCGCCTTGGGCGCTTCCTCTACGGCGGGCGCTTCTTCTTTCTCTTCCTTCTTCTTGGCAGTCTTTTTAGGACGGGTAGAAGAGTCTATGGCAGACAGGTCGATCTTGGTAACTACTTTGGTGCCTTCCAGTTCGGGGGCATCTATTTTAACTACTTCGGCTTCTGCTGCAGGAGGTGGTGGTGGTGGAGCTGGGGCGGCGGGTTTTTCAACAACCGGCTCCGGCCTGGGAGCTTCAACCACCGGCTCAACCGGTTTGGGTTCTTCTTTCGCGGGCTTTTTCTCTTCTTTCCTGAATGTGATCTCTTCCTCGTCTTTTTTCTTCTTGGCCTCTCCCTGCGCACCTTTGGGTATCTCTACCTGGTCGGCTTTGTTCTTCGCTACTTTATCG
>SCVK01000208.1 GCA_004297075.1 Chitinophagaceae bacterium | reverse complement strand
GAGGGAACATCCAGCATACGGGCCACAAAACCGTCCAGGAAATCAACCAGGGCAGCGGCACCGATGAAAACACTGGCCAGCCAGATCTTCTCAGGTATCACCACCAGGTTCTCCCCATTGGCATCCACGGAAATAGTAACACCTGCCTGCATAATGCATACAATGGCCAAACAGCCGGCCAGCAGGTTCAGCAAAGTAAATAAATTGGGGATCTGTTTCATGCCTGGTTGAAGGGGGGTAAGGACCCCTGTTCCATAGTGTGGGGTAACCGGTTAGGTTACCCGGACCATCGAACAGGGCCGATTCGTTTATTTTCTTTTCATCAAAGCTTCGATCTCTTCGGCAGTGATCGGGATATTTTTCATCAAATCAATATTACCATTCTTGGTGATCCAGAAATTGTTCTCGATACGTACACCCATTTGTTCTTCTTCAATATAGATGCCGGGCTCGATGGTGAATAACATACCGGCTTCGATCGGTTCGGTGCGGGTACCGAGGTCGTGCACATCTATTCCGAGATGATGCGAAATGCCATGGTAGAGATATTTCCGGTAGGCACGGTTTTCCTTGTCCTCATTCTTTACCTCTGATTTGCGCAGCAGACCGATCTTCAGGAATTGCTGGGTGGCTTCCTCTCCCACCTTCTCGGTATAATCAACGATCGAGATCCCGGGTTTGAGAATGCTTTTGGCATAATTATGCAGGTGCAGACAGGCATTGTACACCGTTTTCTGCCTTCGGCTGAATTTTCCGTTAACCGGAACGGTGCGGGTCAGGTCTGCGCAGTAGTTGCCGTATTCCGCGCCAAAATCCATCAGTATCAGTTCACCGTCTTTGCAGGTGGCATTATTGGATACATAATGCAGGGTTCGGGCATTATCGCCACTGGCAATGATGCTGCCGTAGGCCGGGCCGGTAGCACGCTGGCTCAAAAAGCTGTGCCAGATCTCGGCTTCGATCTCGTATTCGGTAACACCGGGTTGGATAAACTGCAGTAAACGGCGGAAAGTTACCTCGGTGATATCGATCGCCTGCTGTACCACTTCAATTTCTTCCTTGGTTTTGATGCTGCGCAGTTTTTTCATGATCCTGGCAGCACGTTGGAAAGAATGCAGCGGGTAAGCAGCTTTCATCTCATCCACAAAACGGTATTCGCGGCTGCGTACATGACTGGCTTTGCGGTCGTTTTCATTGGTATCAAGATAGATATGATCGGCAAGGTGCACCCAGGTTTGCAGGGGGGCCTCAATGGTATCGAGCCATACAATGGTTTTGATGCCGGATAGTTCGGCCGCTTCTTTGGCGCGTAACCGTTTGCCGTCCCATTTTTCCTTCAGCTCATTGGGACGAACCAACACCAGCACTTCGCGGTATTTAGGATCGGGATTATCCGGGAAGAGGATCAGCATCGAATCTTCCTGGGTAATACCGGATAACCAGACCAGATCCGTATTCTGTTTAAAAGGATGCAGGGCATCTCCATTGGAGGGGTATTCATCATTACTCACAAAAATGGCAATGCTGTTGGGCAACATCTCTTTCACAAACCTTTTCCGGTTTTTGATAAAGAGCTGCGGGTCTAAGGGCAGGTATTTCATAGCTGGCAATTCAGAACCCGCAAGATAAAAATTAAGCAGCAGGAAAATACATATTTATGTCAGGGGGAAAATTCAGCCTCCCCATCCTGTTTTTTGTTAAATAAATAAAAAAATGATGAACGGAATGTTCAATTACGAATCACATCGTATATTTACTACGAAAAAATTCGTTTATAAAAACCTGTACACATGAAAACACAACAACTACGCTGGCTGGGGGCTTCTGCCCTTGCCGTAACGGCCCTCTGCTTTCTTTCCTGGAAAACAGCTGAAAACAACCATTACCAGGTAAAATACCTGGCCGAAC
>SCVK01000024.1 GCA_004297075.1 Chitinophagaceae bacterium | reverse complement strand
GCTTATGTAGAAAAATACAGCCGCATCACAGAAGCACAGCAAAGAAAAACGGCGCAGTATGCAGGCGAGGGGGTTACCTTCCTGGCATTGATCCTGTTGGGGGCCGTATTTGTATACCGGGCCACGCGTAAACAGTTGAAACTATCGCAGCAGCAACAGAATTTCATG
Organism: Chitinophagaceae bacterium; assembly: GCA_004297075.1. Lineage (GTDB taxonomy): Bacteria > Bacteroidota > Bacteroidia > Chitinophagales > Chitinophagaceae > Sediminibacterium. Next base: position 13,131 of record SCVK01000024.1, on the reverse strand, counting down.
ATGGCGATCACACATGAACTTAAAACGCCCATCGCCGTTACACAGCTGAATCTCGAGACCTTGCAGAAAAGAAAACTGGACGAAGACAAACAGCAGAAACTCATCAGCAATACCCTGCAGGAAGCCAACCGGCTGAATAGTCTCTGCAATAATATTTTACTCGCTTCCCAGCTGGATGCCGGTCAGTATTTGCAGGGTGAGGAAGAGATCAATCTTTCAGATCTGGCTGGTGGCTGTGTGGATGATTGCAAGACCCGTTTTCCGCAACGGCAGGTGAACGAAGCCATTGCAACCGGCATTTATGTTACCGGGGAACCGCTTTTACTGCAGATGCTCGTGAATAACCTGCTGGAGAATGCATTGAAATATTCGCCCAAAGATAAACCCGTAACTATTTCATTAGCAGCATCGGGCAATGAGGTCAGGCTCACGGTCAGTGATGAAGGCATGGGTATTGCCGACCAGGAAAAAAAGAAAATATTTGAGAAGTTCTACCGGGCAGGTGATGAAAATACCCGCAAGACCAAGGGAACGGGTCTGGGGCTCTATCTTTGCCGTAAGATTACAGAAAGCCATAAAGGCTACATTTCTGTGACAGATAATACCCCTGTGGGCAGTAGCTTTACAGTCATATTTCCATTAGCATGAAAGAGTCTAAGGCAACCATATTGTTGGTAGAAGATGAAGAGAACCTTCACGAGGCATTGAAGCTGAACCTGGAAATGGAGGGTTATGAAGTGGTTTCTGCTTTTACCGGTAACGAAGCACTCGCAAAAATTGGCAATGAATATTTTGACCTGATCATCATGGATATCATGATCCCGGAAATAGACGGGATCAGTGTAACCGAATCGGTAAGGGTAAACAATAATGAAGTGCCCATTCTGATGCTGAGTGCGAAGAATTCGGGAGCCGACCGGGTACTTGGACTGAAAAAAGGTGCCGATGATTACCTCACCAAACCCTTTAACCTGGAAGAGCTGTTATTGCGGGTGGATAAGCTGATAGACAAGAGCAAGAAAATGCAGGTAAAGGAAACCGTGGGCGATGTATATGAATTTGGCGATAACCGCATTGATTTTAAGGCCCAGGATGCCATTACCTGGAATGGACAGCAGGTAGAACTCAGTAAAAAAGAAGCCATGCTGCTCAAGCTGCTGATCGAGAACAAGGGTGAAGTAGTAACCCGCGAAAAGATTCTGCAGGTGGTATGGGGTTATAATGTGTATCCTACTACCCGTACCATCGATAATTTTATCCTCAGCTTCCGGAAATATTTTGAACAGGATAGCCGTAATCCCCGTTATTTCCATTCCGTAAGGGGTGTGGGGTATAAGTATACAGATTAAGAAGTTGGTTGAATAAACTGCTCATTCCTCTGCGCAAACTCTGCTTCTCTGCGGCTCTGCGGTTAGATGGAGCTTACACCAACCGCAGCGCCGCAGAGGACAGAGAGTTTTCGCAGAGAAATGAATATGGATGTATTTCTCACAATTAACGCAAACAGCTTTTAAGCCATTCAGTTCTCCGGATTCATGGATGAAAATAGGGCCGCTGCAACAATAATCAGCCCATATCTGCGTTAGATGTTTGCAAACAAAGCTGACATGTTGCTACAAACTTTAATAGATTTTCTGGAACCTGTGAATCTGGCACAGCTTTCCAATGATGAAGGGTTCAAAGACACACAACTCGGTAAACATATTGCGGTATACGATGAGGAATTGCCCGATATCTCCCGGGCCGATATGGTACTGGTAGGTTGCGGCGAAATGCGGGGTGCAGGTCTGCAATTCACCAATACCGGTTCTCCGGATGCGATCCGTTCAGAATTCTACAAACTCTTTCATTGGCATACCGAAGTAAATGTAGCTGATCTCGGTAATGTAAAATGCGGTGCTACCCTGCAGGACAGTTACGCAGCCTTACGCACCGTGGTACAGGAATTGATAGAACAGGGAAAAAAAGTGGTGATCATCGGTGGCTCGCACGATAATACCTTTGGCCAATACCAGGCTTACGGAGCCATGAACAAGATCATTGATGCGGTTTGTGTTGACTCGCGGATTGACCTGGATATGGACAGTGTACTTTCTGCCGATAATTTCCTGGTTGAATTATTTACCGGTGTGCCCAATCATCTCAAACATTATACGCATATCGGTTTCCAGAGTTATTTCATGCATCCGCAGATGCTGGAAACCATTGATAAACTCGGGTTCGATTGTTACCGCGTGGGTAAAGTGAAAGAAGCCATTGAAGAAATGGAACCTCCTATCCGCAACAGCGAATTATTCAGTTTTGATATTGCCGCCATACAAAATGCCCATGCACCGGCCAACTATGTTACACCCAATGGTTTTAACGGGGAGGAAGCCTGTACGCTGCTGCAATATGCCGGTATGAGCAATACCTGTACCAGTATCGGCATCTACGGGTATATTCCGGAGCAGGACCAGCACCAGCTTACCGCCAAACAGATCTCACACATGTTATGGTATGTAATGGATGGCATCAACAAGGGAAAACAGGAAGCATCGCTCGATAACCGGAATGAGTTTGATGAATTTACCATTGCCTTCGGTGAGGTGGAAACAGCTTTTCTCCGCAGCAAAAGAACCGGCCGCTGGTGGATGCAGCTGCATGATGGGAAATATGCCGCCTGCAGTTACCACGATTACCTCACGGCCAGCCGGAATGATATCCCCGAACGATGGATGCGGGCCGTGGAAAGAAGTTAAACCAGTTTTTTAGGAAGAAGATATCGAACAAACAAAAGCGGTTCATTTTATGAATCGCTTTTTGCTTGCAAAGACTTGTCAACATCGGCCTCAGTGGCAATGGTATCATTTAATAAGGTAAATTACAGTCGCCTAATTGAATGCCTAATGAAAAAGCAGTTCCCCCTTTTCCTTTCTCTGATCAGTGTAAGTATATTGATGGCTTCCTGCAGCCTGCCCAAACAGATTGCGAGAGAAGCCAAACAGGATATTTTTTCCAATGCAGATTTTGCACCGGCCCATGTGGGCATTAGTTTGTACGACCCGGCTACACAGCAATACCTCTATAATTACCAGGCCGATAAATTTTTTGTGCCTGCCAGTAACACCAAATTATTTTCCTGTTATGCAGGCATGAAATACCTGGGCGATAGTCTCGTGGGCATCCGTTATGTAAACAAAGGCAATGGCACCATCGAAGTAGAAGCCAATGGCGATGCCAGTTTCCTGCACCCCGATTTTAAGAACCAGCCGGTATTCGACTTCCTGAAAAAGCAGCAAAAGATCCTGCTCACAGATGAGAACTGGAAGGACAATGCCCTCGGTGCCGGTTGGGCCTGGGATGATTATAACAGTGATTATATGGCAGAAAGAAGTGTAATGCCTGTATATGGAAACGTAGTCCACTTCACTAATAACGGCTCCTTTAAAGCTATGCCTGCTTATTTTCAGCAACAGTTTCAGGAAACCGCGATAACAGCAAAAGGTAATTTTTCGGTGAGAAGAGAAATGGCGGCTAATCAGTTTACGATAAGGGCATCGGCCAATAAATTCAACGGGGTGGACATCCCTTTTTATACCGGCGATAAACAATTACAGGTGCAGTTACTTGCTGATACATTGAAAACGATCATAGAACCCGTACATTTCAAAATTGACCGTTTGCCCGATGTGGTAAAAGTGTATTCACAACCCACCGATTCCCTGCTGAAGATCATGATGCACCGCAGCGATAACTTCTTTGCCGAACAAACCCTGCTGATGGTGAGTAACGAAAAACTGGCCATGATGAATACAGCAAAGATCATTGATACGCTGCTGAAAACAGACCTCAAAGACCTGCCACAAAAACCCAAATGGGTGGATGGCAGCGGCCTTAGCCGTTACAACCTTTTTACACCCCAGGATTTTGTATGGGTACTTACCCGGATGAAAAATGAATTTAACTGGGATCGTATCAAAACCATCTTACCCACCGGCGGCACAGGTACCTTGGGTGGCTTGTATAAAAACTACGAAGGAAGGATCTATGCTAAAACCGGCACACTCAGTAACCATGTAGCTTTAAGCGGTTATATCATCACCCGCAAGGGAAAACAACTGGTGTTTTCCTTTATGGTCAATGCGCACCAGGCTTCCGCTGCCAATATCCGTAAAGGCATTGAGAAATTTTTAACGGCAGTCATCGACAAATATTAATCCTTCCCTCCAACAGTACAACTCTTCCTCCCCTTGCGAAAGGGGAGGTGCCCAAAGGGCGGAGGGGTAGAGCGGTAAAAGGGTTATCGCCCGAACATCTTATCCAGGTAGTCTTCCTTAAACTCTAAATAAGTGGGGCTTCCGGTGGGTGTTACATTCGGGCTGCTGCAGGTAAACAGTTCCTCTACCAGCACCAGCATTTCTTTCTGTGTTAACGACTGACCCGCTTTAATGGCCTGCTGCCTGGCCATACAACGAACCAGTTTCTCGCGTTTGCTGAATTTGATATCGCTGCTGAAATGTTTGAACTGCTCGATCAGTAATTCGATCGAATGTTTTTCATTACCCGGCAAAATATCAGCGGGTATACCCTGTATCACAAAACTATTGTTGCCAAAAGGTTCTACCTGGTAGCCGATCGCCAGCAGGTCGGGGAGGAGCTCAGTTAATAAAGCCGCATCCGAACCGGCCACATCCAGCGTTACCGGGAACAGGCTTTGCTGCGTGGCCATCTGCTGACCATGCGCCGCCAGTCCATACCGCTCATACAAAATCCGCTCATGCGCCAGCTGCTGGTGCACCAGTAAAAAACCGCTGTTGGTGGAAGCGATAATATAAGTGTTGTGTAATTGCAGTAAAGGGGTATCGGGCAAAACGTGTAAACCAGTCTGGAGTCTGGAGTTAGGAGTCTGGAGTTGTTGGGGTAGGCTGCGTTCTGCGTTTTGCGTTGGGCGTTCAGCGTCTGCCGGAGAAAAGAATTCTTTCCAATGTTTCAGCTCACTCTTTTCTGCAGGAGTGCTCTTCTCAATAAAATGGGCCTGGTTCTTTTGCGTAAAGGTTTTGTACAGGTTGGAGGAAGAAGCCGCATCTTTTTTATCCGTGGTAAAGGGTTTGCTTACGGCGTCCAGTCCCTGGATCTCTGCATTCAGGGTAAAATCCAGCGAAGGGGCAATACTGAACTGCGCCAGTGCATGTTTTACTGCTGCCTGCACAAAAGCGTAAATGATCTTCTCATCCTCGAACTTGATCTCCTGTTTGGTGGGGTGTACATTGATATCCACCTGCGAAGGGTCCAGGTCTATGTACAGTACATAACTCGGAAAACTGTCTTTGGCGATCATCTCATCAAATGCACTGTTCACCGCATGGTTCAGGTAAGCGCTTTTGATGAAGCGGTTGTTCACAAAAAAATACTGATCGCCCCTTGTTTTGCGGGCCGTTTCCGGTTTGCCTACAAAACCATAGATATTCATGTAATCCGTCTCTTCGTTCACACTTACCAGTTTGGCATTGTACGCATTACCGAGGATCTGTACAATGCGCTGTTTCAGACTGCCGGCTTCGAGGTGAAATACTTCCTGTCCGTTACTCGTGAGCGAGAAAAAGGTAGCCGGGAAAGCCATGGCTACCCGGGTAAACTCGTCCACGATATGCCGCATCTCGGCTGCATTGCTCTTTAAAAAATTTCTTCTGGCAGGCACATTAAAGAACAGGTTCTTCATGCTGATGCTGGTTCCGGTTGCACAGGCACAGGGTTCCTGTTTTACCACCTGGCTGTTCTCTATTTCGAGATAAGTGCCCAGTTCATCTTCGGCTCTTTTGGTTTTTACTTCTACCTGCGATACCGCTGCGATCGAAGCCAGTGCCTCGCCACGGAAGCCCATGGTTTTAATACGGAACAGATCTTCAATATTCCGGATCTTGCTGGTGGCGTGCCGCTCAAAAGCCATACGGGCATCTGTTTCGCTCATGCCCCGGCCATTATCGATTACCTGTATCAGGGCCTTACCCGCATCGGTTACAAATAAACGGATCTCGGTGGCGCCTGCATCGGCGGCATTCTCCAGTAATTCCTTCACGGCACTGGCGGGCCGCTGAATCACTTCACCCGCCGCTATCTGGTTCGCTATATTATCCGGTAATAACTGTATGATATCCGCCACTGCCAATCTTTGTTTACTAAAGGGAGCAAAAATACCACTCTCCCGTAACTTTTGGAAAGTTTTAAAACTTTCCAAAAGTTACAAATTGAATGATCGAGAAATTATTTATCTCTTAACGTTTCTAGTATTTTCCAAACACCATCTTTTTCATCAAAAAATTCCCAAAATCTCCATCCATTTACAGAACCCTTTGCAGCCCTAACTGCTGCCCCAGATGGAGAAGTATATTTTTTATTATTGAATTCAATGTAGCCATCATGAACAGTTGCTTCAAATAAAGTTCCCTTAAAATGTTTTCTAAGCTTTAATCCATTTTTAAGAAAGATGCCCTTTGTTGTTAATCCTCCTGTTAGGTTCTTCACAGTACTTTGTACGGACTGCTGTACTGTTTTTGTGTTCAAATTCAATAATCTCTTAAGTACATCGTTCGCCGGTTCGTCTATAAAGTTACTATGTTGAACTAAGGCTTTGTAAACATCAAGATCGATGTCAATGGTAGTTGTGTTTTTCATTTAAAATAGAATTAATAGTAAATTATAGTCAAAATTAGAACTATAATTTCTATTTTAAAATTTTATTTTCTATAAATTACTATTTTTTCATAATAGGCTCACAGCCAAACCTATCGATATTATCTAATAAGATATTTTGATATTATTCAATTTTAAAATTGGTCGATTAAAAAAGGCTGCCAACTCAGTATGTTCGATGAAAAATTACTATTCAGTCCCTGTGGACGGGCCTCATTGGGGTCGGTGTCAAGCGAAGCGAAGACAGATCAGATCATGCAAAGCAGATCTGATCAGAGGCCAATGCAGCCCGGTAACAGGGACGGGGCCCAGCGGCCATGAGCGACAACCAGTTCTGACTAGAAGGAGAGAGCTTTCAAAACAAGACGTTCAATAGGCGTAAAACTTTCCAAAAGTTAACCCCTTAGCGTAAATTTGCCCCTCTAAACCGAGTAAATATGACATTGAGTGCAGATATCAGGAAAATGGAACGCCATTTTGTTCCGAAAGATTTTGTGGTAACGGATTGGGCCTCGCTGGAACCCTTTTTCAAGGATCTGGCAGACAGGAAGCTGGATTCACGGGCCGACCTGGAAAAATGGCTGAAAGATATGAGCGAGATTGAGGCCGTGGTAAGCGAAGATGCCTGCTGGCGCCAGATCAAAATGACCTGCGATACAACCGATAAAACACTGGAAGAGGCGTTTACCTATTTCTGCATGGAGATCCAGCCCAAACTGCAGCCCTATGCCGACCAGCTGAACCGCAAACTGGTGGATTGCCCTTTTACCAAAGACCTGGACCAGCAGAAATATTTCACTTACCTGCGCAGTGTAAAAAAGAATATCGACCTGTTCCGCGAAGCCAATATTCCATTGCAGGCAGAACTGAATGTGATGCAGCAGCAATACGGTGCCATTGCCGGTAAAATGACGGTTGAAGTGAACGGACAGGAATACACCCTGCAACAGGCGGCTAAATTCCTGGAGAGTCACGACCGGAAACTGCGCGAAGAAGTATACCGCAAGATCCAGCAGCGCAGACTGCAGGATCAGCAGGCCATGCACGATCTCTACACACAACTGGTTCATAAAAGAGATGAAGTGGCCAAAAATGCCGGCTTCGCCAATTACCGCGATTATAAATTTGTAGAGCTGGGTCGCTTCGATTATACCAAAGAAGACTGTTACCAGTTTCACGAAGCGGTTAAACTGCATGTACTTCCCTTGATCGAGAAGATCTACCAGAAGAAAAAAGCAAAACTCGGGTTGGATACCCTGCGTCCATGGGATACCGAAGCTGAACCGGAAGGCATAGAACCTTTGAAACCTTTCACCGATGGAAAGGATCTCTATGAAAAATCAGTGAAGTGTTTTGAAGAACTCAATCCCTTTTTCGCAGATTGCCTGCGTAAGATGAACGAGCTGAAACATTTTGATCTCGAAAGCCGCAAGGGCAAAGCACCGGGTGGGTATAACTGTCCGCTGTCTGAAAGTGGTGCGCCGTTCATTTTCATGAACGCTGCCGGACAAATGAGCGATGTTACCACTATGGTACACGAAGGTGGCCACGCCATTCATTCCTTTCTCGCACATGAACTGGAACTGAGTGCTTTCAAAGAATACCCGATGGAAATTGCGGAAGTAGCGAGTATGGCCATGGAACTTTTCAGCATGAATCATTGGGAGGCTTTCTTCGATAACCCCGAAGACCTGCAACGCGCCAAAGAACACCAGCTCGAAAGAACCATCACCATCTTCCCATGGATCGCTATCATTGATAAGTTTCAGCACTGGGTATACGAACATCCCCAACATAGCATTGAAGAGAGAACCACCGAGTGGATGAAGATCTTGAAGGAGTTCTCTACCAACAGTATCGATTATACCGGACTTGATCCATTCCGTGAAATCAGCTGGCAGCGCCAGTTACACCTCTTCGAAGTGCCTTTCTATTATATCGAATACGGCATTGCCCAGTTAGGTGCCATTGGTATGTGGATGCAGTACCAGCAAAATCCGCAACAGGCTTTGCAGAACTATATCCATGCCTTGAGTTTGGGTGGTACCAAAACCTTACCTGAGCTATACAAAGCTGCCGGATTGAAATTTGATCTGTCTCCGGCTCATATCAAAACATTGATGGAGTTTACGGCTACGGAAATGGATAAACTCTAAGTTTCAATAAGAGAAGAACGGAGAAAAAGGGGAGAATTACTGTTGTTTCAAAGCGATCTGTTGAGTAATATTCATGCTATTATACCAATGCTGTTGCTACTACAGAAATATTGGTTATCAATACGATTTACCAGCCAAATAATGGCAATTCTGAATATATTAAAATAAGATTCCATACTTAGATGTAATAGGAGTTTATTTCAACTATTTCTCAAATAACATTTGCCTGATCAAGATTCAATCGGATTTTAACCTGCTTTCTTTTATTCACTTTCGCTTTTAAATCTATATAAAAAAAAGAAAGTATTGCTTCGGATGTTTCAGACTTTTCAAGTTTTATATCTGTAATCCCATACAAATCTTTGATACGGAAACAATTCTGACGTGGATTTTCATCCGCTTCTGAGACACCTATAAATAAATCTGTGGTAACTTCTTCCGATTCATCAAGATTAGCACTACCAGTTTCGTTTGTAACTTCCAGAACGGTAATGCCAAGTTCCTTATGATAAAAATGAGAACAACTTTTAATATTGGGAATGATTTTAATGACATTCGAATCAGTTACTTTATTAATTAAAACAGATTGAGATTCAGCTCGGGTTATAGCAAACAAAGAGATGAATAAAATAAGTAAAAAATTAAAAATATATTTCATATGTCTTTTTTAAGAGTTTAAAAATTATCTACTGCAAAGTGGATATGATCCTTATGTTTACTAACATTATACGGCAGCCCTAATCTATGTTTTAAACTCGGACCATAATTTTCTCTTCTATAAGGTTGAGATTCAAAAGCTAATTGTAATGCCGCCGTTTGTTCATTTCCGTTACCTCCATTCATTAAAATTAGGGGAACATCATTAATTCGAGAAATATCAACAGCTGTCTTCCTCGAATGATTTGACTTAGGGCTATGATTACCATTGGTTGTAGCTTTTATATGTATTTTCCATATATTAGTTAAGCTTGCAGATGCTTCTAATGCTCCTTTTAATGCATCGATTAAACGCGTAGAAACCATTTGGTTTGCATTAACAAGATCATCAGTATACCCAAATTCAACTTGTATTGTATGACCATTTGATAACGTTATAATCGATGGAATATAATCATAATAGCCTGTTCCTTGAATATCATTGTTAATATCGTCATCATCTATCTCAAACTCGTCGAAAAAATCATCATCTATCGACTGCCAATTATTTTGCAATGCTAGTGGATCTCCTGCAAAAACTGGAATATAGTTGTATTCCCCTGTGGTTGATCCTTCTATACCACCTGAACCGTCGGGGTTTCCAAGTCCATAATCACCATAATAATAACTTCCTCCTATAATCTCACCTCCATTTCCATCACCAAGTCCCGCATTCCCACCAGAATCTCCAGATTCCATAAGACTTGCAATCCATCCCCACAAATTTAATCCCCAACAAACGCGTTCTCCGTATTCGTTCCACTTTGGGATCCCAAAACTTAATAAACATCCAAGGTCAAACCAAAATGTTCCATCCGTTTTTTTAACAATATCACTATTTACTGTATGAACAACTCCACTGCTTATTTCTGAAGATGATGAGGCATCATTAGGTATAGCTAACGTGTGAAGAGAATCGGCTTTATGATTTTTGAAAGTAACAACTTTGTATTCACGTGAATTCAAGTCAATAAACTCTATATTACTAGGAAATGAGTCTAAACGATTGTCACTCTTGAAATTTTCGCGAATAAAAACAGCTTGTAGAACATCTGTTTTTGTAAAATATATCATGCCTCGAGAGTTCTCTAAGGGAACCCGAACATAATATCTATTGTGAACAATTGCAGTTTGTGCCTTTCCAAATTCTAACGCTGGCGCGTTTTTAATTGATTTATCATACCAGTTACTCCACTTTGTGATTTCTCCGAGTTGAAATTTTCCAATTACATTCGAGGTGCGCAACAAAGAAATGTTGGGTCTCACGTCTACAGATTTTCGACAAGACATACTTGTAAAAAATAATATTGTCACTACAAACAAACCTAATTTAGTTATTAAGCATTGTGATCTCATAAGTTTCGGATTTTGAAGTATTATTTTCGGGTAGAATAATCAATTTATTATGCGTATCAAGTTTAGTTATTATATAATGTTGCAAATATTGCGGTCATATATAGATATTGACAACCTCTTTTCAAATTCACCGATTTTGTATCGGTTACTTTGAACCAGTAAGACAATTGGTAACAATATTAGATATAAGAATAATAATAAAAGGGGGTGTTTTCACCCTTTTTTAATTAAGCAATTTTTTGCAAGAATGCAGAGGGACGGCTACTTTTTGCTTATGGATATTTCGAATTAATATGCGTTTATAGTTGAATAAAACTGAGCCAGACAACTGCCATTAGTGAGTGTGAAAACTAACTCGCAACAGGCCATAAGGGGTTCTTTCCCTGCGTTATGAGTCTAAATATATTTGGAAGTCAAGCAAATCCGGGACTGTATCGGTTAATAAATTTCTGACTACCCGGAATTATTTTAACCGCCAACAAGTAGAATTTGATTTGTTTATAGCTGAAAAAATTTCTTTTAAATCACGAACAGAACTGTATTACTACCTTCAGCCCGATCAACAAAAAATGTCATTTATGTTTTCTGATTTTACTGTGAGATATTCATTGAATAAAAAATTATCAGATATTGAACTGGGCTGCTCAAATCTTTTTAATACTAATCAGTACAGAACAATTTCAGCTGAGGATAACATTGTTTTTGGTGCTAGTTATTTACTAAGACCCCGATCTATATTGTTACGAGCATCATTTAGGTTTTAAATGTCAATCTCAATTAACAACGAATAGCCAGCAATACTAAAAACGCCGTCAATTGGCAGCGTTTTTTATATCAACTCTCTTTCGGTGGTTCCTCTCTTGGTGGTCCCTGCGGTGGTCTGGGTCCCTGCGGTCTCGGTCCCTGGTTCCGAGGACCTTGCTGTTGTCCGCGGTTCTGTTGTGGTGGCCTGGGTCCGGGTGGTCTTTGACCTTGCTGACCGGGTTCTCTCGGTCCCTGTTGTCTCGGTCCCTGCTGTTGTCCGCCTTGTTGCGGTCGACGGTTTTGTTGTGGTGGTCTGGGGCCTTGTGGTCTTTGGCCTTGTTGCCCGGGTTCTCTCGGTCCCTGGTTTCTCTGACCCTGCTGCCCTTGCTGTTGTCCGCCGGCTTGTCTTGGCCCCTGCCCCTGGTTTCTTCCGCCTTGTTGTCCACCTGGCTGCTGTCCACCACGGCTACCGCCACGTTCCTGGTCTCTTCTGCGGCGGTCATTTTTCTCGAGGGTTTTTAAACTGATCTGGCCTACGAGATCCACAAAGGCTGCCGGTTCATTTTCTTCTCTTTGTTTGCTGCTTACAATTTCTACCGGCTGCAGTTCGTCTACTTTCTGCCCCTCGCGGTTCAGTCGTTTGATCTCTTTAACACGCTGTATGGTTAATGGGTAATGTTTGGTGTTATTGGGCAACACATACCACATCAGGTTTTTGAAAATATCTTTTTTAATCAGGTGTGCCGTACCCATGGCCGTATCCAGTGTTTCGGCATAATCCGGGAACTGCTGTAAAGCGTCGAGGTAAGTATCGAGTTCATAGTTCAGGCAGCATTTTAACCGACCGCACTGACCACTGAGTTTGGTTTGGTTAATAGACAGGTTCTGGTAACGGGCGGCGGTGGTGTTCACGCTTTTAAAATCATTCAGCCAGGTACTGCAGCAGAGTTCGCGGCCGCAACTGCCAATGCCACCCACTTTGGCGGCTTCCTGGCGAATACCGATCTGGCGCATTTCCACTTTCACTTTAAAATCGCCGGCATATACTTTAATCAGTTCCCTGAAATCTACACGGTCATCAGCGGTATAAAAGAAAGTACCTTTTTTACCATCTGCCTGGATCTCAACTTCACTCAACTTCATGTTTACGTTCAGCTGGCGGGCAATGGCGCGGCTGCGGGCCAGGATCTCTTTCTCGCGGCCTTTGCTGATATGGAAGGTTTCAATATCCCTTTCCGAACTGCGGCGGAGGATCTTTTTCATTTCAGATCCAAACTCGTCCACCCCTTTTTTCTTCATCTGCAGGCGCACCAGTTCGCCGGTCAGACTCACTTCGCCTACGTCAAAACCGCTTACGCCTTCAACGGTTACATAATCGCCCTTATCAAAATATTGCAGGGTGGTATTGCGGTAAAATTCTTTGCGGCTTCCCTGTTTAAAACTTACTTCAATCACTTTACAGGTACTCTCGGGGTCGCTGAAAGGAAGGTTCAGTAACCAATCGTGC
>SCVK01000207.1 GCA_004297075.1 Chitinophagaceae bacterium | reverse complement strand
CTGCTGGCCATTTCGGGCCTGGCATTGGTAGTGGCCAATATTCATTTACCGGATGTAACAAACGACAATTTGCTGGTGGCCATATTCGGCGGATTTTTTTTAGGGGCGGGTAAAGGCTTGGCCATCAGAGGTGGCGCTGTGATAGATGGAACCGAAGTGCTGGCCATTTATGTAAGCCGCAAGATCAATACCACCATCGGGGATGTGGTTACCCTGATCAATATCCTCATTTTTGTGACGGCCGCCTATTTTCTTTCGCTGGAAATTGCTTTGTACTCGATGATCACCTATGTAGCTTCTTCCAGAACACTGGAATTTATCATTGAGGGGATCGAAGAATATACCGGCGTCACCATCATCTCAACCCACAGTAACAAAATCAAAAAAATGATCGTTGAAACCCTGGGCAGAGGGGTTACCATTTACAACGGCAAGAGCGGGTATGGAAAAAAAGGCGAGGTAAGGGATATAGAAATCGTGTATACGGTGATCACCCGACTGGAGCTGAACCGTTTAACCACCGAGATCACCAAAATAGACCGGGATGCTTTTGTGGTAATGAGCAAGATCAAAGACACCAAGGGAGGTATGATTAAAAAGCGGGCATTGAAGCGGGTAACGCATAGAGTGAATAAGCGCTGAGTGCGGTTTACTGAATCGGGAAAGATGGATAAACGGAAATGCGCTTTTCAGGTTTCTGATTATTTTGCCGTTGTAACAATTATCCATATTCTGTCATGAACGATCCTATTCAACAAGACCTGCTGCAGTTTCCGGAGCTGCTGGAAAAAGTAAAAGAACAGGGACTGGCCTATCTCTCGCAGATAGCTGACCGGCCTACGCATTCCTCTTTACCCTTATCACTTACAGATCATTTGCCCGAAGAAGGGGTGGGTGCATTGGCGGCGCTGGCGCAATTCAATTTACGTTTCGAACCCACTATTGTAGCCACTACCGGGCCCCGCTACTGGGGTTTTGTAACAGGCGGCTCCACCCCTGCCGCTGTGGTGGGCGACTGGTTAACGAGTATCTACGACCAGAATAGTTTTGCGACACAGGGACAGGGAGACCTGTCTGCACGCTTAGAACTGGAGACCATTCAACTATTGCTGGACCTGTTTGGCTTACCCAAAGATTTTCTGGGTGGTTTTGTAACGGGTGCTACCATGTCGAATTTTACCTGTTTGGCAGTAGGCCGGCAATGGCTGGGCAAACAGTTGGGGAAGGATTTTGCGAAAGAAGGTGTAACCGGGCAGCTACCCGTATTAACGGCCACCCCACATTCTTCGGCCATTAAATCACTTTCCCTGCTGGGCATGGGCAGTAGCCGGTATACCAGGGTAAATGTAATGCCCGGCAACCGGGAAGCGATCGATATCACCGACCTGGAACAAAAACTGGCGGCACTGAACGGGCAACCCTGCCTTGTACTGAGCAGTGGCGGAACGGTGAATACAGTTGATTTTGATGATTTCCGCGCCATTGCCCAACTGAAACAGCGATATGATTTCTGGTGGCATATTGATGCGGCTTTTGGCGGGTTTGCGGCCTGCTCTCCCGCACACAAACACCTGCTGGCAGGCTGGGAAGAAGCCGACAGCATTACGGTAGATTGCCATAAATGGCTGAATGTGCCGTATGAAAGCGCGGTATTTTTTGTGAAAGAGAAACACAGGTTGTTACAGGTAGAAACTTTCCAGAATTCGAACGCGCCCTACCTCGGAGATCCCTTGGATAATTTCAGCTATATGAATTTTTTACCGGAAAACTCAAGACGACTGAAGGCTTTACCTGCCTGGTTTACCCTGGTGGCCTATGGCAAAGCGGGTTACCGGAAAATGGTGGAAGATTGCATTCAGCATGCACGGCAGTTAGGTGCTTTTGTTGCGGAGAGTCCGTATTTTGAGCTGCTGGCCCCGGTGCGTCTGAACACAGTTTGTTTTACCTTAGCGGGAGAAGCCAACCAGGAAAAACTTACTGCATTTGTAAGCAGGCTGAATGATACAGGAAAAGTTTTCATGACCCCTACTGTATACAATGGCAAAAAAGGAATCCGTGCGGCATTGGTGAACTGGCGTACCCGTACTACAGACATTACACTGGCCACAGAGTTGATGACGGCAACGGCAGAACAGCTGTAATAAGGATCGATGGGCAGGTTGGTAACAGGCAATCATTATTTCTCATCTATAAGGTAACCACTATGATGAAAGAGCAGGAGGTAGCAGCTGATGTACCCTCGTATATTGCCCGCTATCCCAAACCTACCCAGGCACTTTTAAAAGAATTACGCGCCACGATCCGGAAAACTGCACCCGAAGCTACTGAGCAGATCAGTTATTGTATGCCCTCGTATAAACAACATGGACCATTGGTGTACTTTGGTGCTTACCAGCAGCATATTGGTTTTTATCCGGGCGCTTCGGGTGTGGCGCAGTTTGAGAAAGCTTTAACCAGATACAATTGTTCGAAGGGCACTATCCAGTTTCCGTTGGATGAACCGCTTCCTTTGGCATTGATCAGCAAAATAGTTACATTCAGGGTGAAGGAGAATGAACTGAAACAGCAGTTACGTGCGGAGAAGAAAAAGAAGGCTGCGAAAAATAACAAGTAGTTGTTTGAGCTAACAGGTATGATGCTATTTCTCCGCGAAAACTCCCCATTCTCTTGTTCTCCTGCGGTGAATGGAACTTCTATTCACCGCGGAGCCGCAGAGGGCGGGGAGTTTTCGCAGAGGAATATGCACCAACTAACAAAACAATTGCTAACTCATTAAAAAATCGAGTAATGAAAAAATGGTTCGGCATCTTCCTGTTTATCTGTTGCTCGCTGGCATCGCAGGCGCAGACAAAATATACACTTGCTTATACAGACAGCGCTGTTGCGTATGTAAACATTAGCCTGCAACCTGCCGCCCCAGTAAAAGGCAGTACCGCTTTTGTAATGCCGCGATCCATTCCCGGCTCTTACAGTATTTCGCTGTATGACCAGTTTGTAGAAGACGTATATGCCTTTACCGCCGCTGGACAAAAAATACCGATGCTCGAAGATGGCAATGACGCGCCACGCTGGTATGCTGCAGACAGTTCGTTACCCATTCATCTGATCAGCTATCGCGTTAACCTTGGAAAAATGGAAAACAGGATCTCGTTGGCAGACGCTTCCATTACCCGTTCGGGTTTTGCAGGGATCTTAAATTATTCTGTTTTTGGCTGGCTCGATGGTAAGGAAAAAGACCCGGTAGTTTGTACGGTTACCAGTTTTCCCGGCTGGTCTATCTTTTCGAGCAATGAACCCTTGCTCCATCCAGCCAAAGAAAAATTCATTTTCCAAACAGACAATTATTATACGCTGGCCGATGGACAGTTATTTATCGGTACCCGTTTCAACGTAAAAAACTACCAGGGCATTACGCCCCTCTATGTAGCTGCTTATTGTGAAACAGGCGAAGAATACCTCGATGACTATGGTAAACAGGGCACCAGTGCCATGGGTATTTTAAAGGAGTATTTTGGAGAACTGCCTTTTGAGCAATACAGTATTCTGTTACGGAAAGCTGTTCCGCTGGACCACAAAACAGCCCCTTCGCTGGCCATGGAACACCTGCAAAGCAGTACTTTTTTTGGCGATACCAGTGGAATGAGGAAGGCGGCCATGAGCAAAGAGCGGATCACCGCCACCATCCCTACCATTATTCACCATATGGCGCATTCCCTGTTGCCTCTTCGTTGTTATGGCGATCATTACCGGCCCTATGTGCTGGAGATCCCTCCTATCATTAACCATATCTGGTTTAACGAAGGGTTTATGTGGTTTCTGCCCTATGATACACTGAAACTGGAACGGATGAAAAAAAGGTTTGTTGATAATGTGTATCACACAGCCCCGCAGATCAAACAATTAAGTTTACAGGAGCTGTCGCAGCTCGCTTCTACCATGTACGGTACTGATTTCCGGATCGGCACTTCTTTGTATTCACGGGGTGCTTTGATGGCATTGGAGATGAATGAGTACCTGCTGCAGGTGAGTGCTGGCAGCAAATCGATGAAAGATGTGTTTCGGTACCTGTATCAATGGAGCAAACAAAACAAAAGACCTTTTACGCTGGAGGAGCTGCCGTTGCTCTTGAACCAGTCATGCCAGATTGATCTGGGTAAGATCTATGCCAAATGGCAGTTACCGATTCAGTAAACAACGAATAAATATTTCAACAACAGCGTTCCTGATGGCCTCCAAACAAAAAATGCAACAGGTTTCTTTCCGCAACGTAGAAGAATTTCTGGATTACCTGCCCGATGAGGAAAGGGAGATGACGGTGCTGTTGCGGAAGATCGTTTTCAGTTGTCACCCTGAGATCACAGAAAAGCTTTCTTATAATGTACCGTATTACAGACTGCATAAACAGCTCTGTTTTATCTGGCCCGCCGCTATTCTCTGGGGCAAGAAAAAAACCTATGAGGGTGTGCGGTTTGGTTTTACTTCCGGGCATCTGCTGACCAACGAGAATGGTTACCTTGACCAGGGCAGCCGGAAATTTGTCTGTTATAAAGACTTTCACACGCTGAAAGATATTGATGCAGAACTGTTGCGTTCTTATATTTTTGAAGCCATCGCCATTGATGAACTTTCTCTGAAAAAGATAAAATAACTCCCTTTTTTAGGGAACCGCTCAGCTAATCACCTCCCCTTCCAACGCTACAAAACCCTGCATCGTATCCATAAAAATCATGGATATGTGATTCTTGTAACATATTCGTTCTGTGCTGTAACAACCTCCATTTCAACCTGTCATAGGTTTGTGTATTGCAATTCTATTGATGCAACTATTGCTGTTTATCATTCAAAGAAGCTGCAGTTTATCAACTTACCTATTCACAATTATCTTATGAAAAACAATCTTTACGCAATCAGACAACAACTACAGAAACTAGGCAGTAGTTTCAACAGTTGCATCAGCAGTAAATGGTTTATTGCCTTGTTATTGCTGTTTTCGGCAGTAGCCTGTAAAAAAGTGACCGAAGTTTCGGGTGTGGTGGGCGTTTGCCCCGTAGTAGTCTCTACCGACCCCGCTGCCAACGCTGTAGATGTAGCCACCGGTAAAGTAGTATCTGTTACATTCAATACAGACATGAATGCAGCTACTATCAATTCCAGTTCCTTTACCATTCGGCAGGGCACTCAATTGATTACCGGAACCGTGGCTCCTACCGCTAATGCAGCGGTATACACGTTTACACCGGAAGTTCCTTTTCGTCCCTTTACCAAATATACGGGTACAGTAACGCTGGCTGCTGCGGATAAATTCCGGACAGCCATGGTGGCTGATTATACCTGGTCGTTCACAACAATACCACAGGTAACAGTGGGTGTAAACCTCGCAGCCGGTGGTACCGCAAGTGGTGCCGGAAATTTTGCGCAGGCATCTACAGTTACCGTAAGTGCGTTACCGAAAACCGGTTACACGTTCACCAACTGGACAGACAGTGGTTCCACCACCGTGGTTTCTACCAGTCCCAGTTATCAATTTACCGTAGCCGGTAACCGTGCCCTCATCGCCAACTTTACGATTATCCCGCCTGCTAAGTTTGCAGTGGTATTATCATCGAGTCCGATAGCCGGTGGTGCTACTTTTGGATCAGGTTCTTATGATATCGGCACAGCCGTTACCGTGATCGAATCTCCCAGTCCCGGATATACTTTTGTTAACTGGACAGAAGGCGGAACCATTGTTTCTACCAGCTCCAGTTATACATTTTCCCTTACCGGCAATCGAACACTGGTAGCCAACTTCAGCATTATTCCTGCTTTACAGTTTGCCGTGCTCCTGTCATCGAACCCTGCAGCCGGTGGTACCAATTCCGGATCGGGTTCCTATACATCGGGTGCATCGGTTGTAATTTCAGCTTCACCCAATACAGGTTATACCTTTGTTAACTGGACGGAAGGAACTACGATCGTATCTACCAGTGCTACCTATACATTTGCCATCAGCAGTAACCGTACACTGGTTGCCAATTTTGTGATCAATAGTTATACTTTATCGGCTACTGCCAACCCTATCACAGGGGGAACCATTGTGAAATCGCCTGATCAGTTACGGTATGATCATGGCACACAGGTATTGCTTACCGCAACAGCAGCTACCGGTTACCGGTTTACCAACTGGACAGAAAACGGAACCATCCTTTCTACCAGCGCCGCTTACCAGATCAGCATGACAGCTAACCGGGTATTGGTGGCCAACTTTACGTTGAACAGTTATGGGTTAACCTTATCCATCAATCCAACAGCAGGTGGTGCAGTAACCAAAACACCGGATCGTGCATCGTACGACAGCGGAACCGTTGTGGTACTGACAGCAACGCCTAATGCCGGTTATACCTTTACTTCATGGGCAGGAGATGCAACGGGTTCTACCAATCCGTTAAGCATTACAATGAATGCCAACAAAAACATCATTGCCAACTTTACTGCAGTAGTACCGGTTGTTAACCTGGCTACCGCTGCCAACTTTGGCGCGTTTGGCGGTAATGCGGGTGTAACCAACCAGGGAATCAGTACAGTGATTAATAATGGCGGATTAGGTACAACAGCTGCTTCTACATTGATTACCGGATTCCATGATAACACAGGAGATAAATACAACGAAACACCGCTGAATATCGGTGATGTAAAAGGACGGATTTATACAGATGCACCACCACCGGTGATCTTTGCGGCAGGTGGACCTTACGGCGGTAATGCAGCTACTAAAGCCATTGCCGACCAGGGATTGGCTGATGCCAATGCAGCGTATATCAGTATCTCGCCTGCATCCAAACCAGGTGGTACCGATCCGGGAGCCGGAGAACTGGGTGGATTGGTATTGGCACCGGGCACGTATAAAGCCGCTGGTGGTACTTTTAAAATCACACTGCTGGATCTTACCCTTGATGCAAAAGGAGATCCTAATGCCGTGTGGATTTTCCAGACAGCTGCCGGTTTAACGGTTGGTAATGCTTCCGAAGGCAGAAATGTGAAACTGATCAATGGTGCACTCGCTAAAAATGTGTTCTGGTATGTAGGAACTGCCGCTGTGATTAACTATGCAGGTGGTGGAACTATGTCGGGAACGATCATTGCCAACTCAGGTGTTACCATCTCTTCTCCTGCTTCCTCTGTAGTAGGTCCGCAGGCAACTTTAAATGGAAGGGCTTTATCACTGGTATCATCTGTTACCATGGTTAATACCACTATCAATAACCAATAACGAATACTGAACATCCCGCCGGTGGCGGGATGTTTACCTGAAACCAACTGTTTCCAACTTAAAAAAAAGATCATGTTACAATACATCACACCCAGACAAAAATCAACCCTGCTGGTTCTGTTATTTGCGATTGCAGGTATCAGTGGTTATGCACAACCCGTTCAGCGGAACCAACCAAGCTGGTGGTTTGGCGTATCCGGTGCTGCCAATTTCAACACGTTCCGCGGTACTACCCAGATCCTTAACGAAAACCTTACGGTTCCTACTGCTTTCCACAAAGGAAAAGGAGTAAAACCTTATGGTTCTATTCTATTGGAATACCGTCCGGGTAAAGTAGCCGGTTTTATGCTGAACCTGGCCTATGACAACAAGGGTGGCAAATTTGACGAAGTCATCGCCCCTTGTAATTGTCCGGCCAATCTTACCACCGAACTTGGGTATGCAGTCATAGAACCCAGTTTTCGGCTGGCACCTTTCTCTTCCGCATTGTACCTGTATATCGGACCAACTGTAGCTTTTAATGTATCCCGTTCTTTCGGGTACACACAGGAAAAACAACCGGATACACATGCAGACTGGAGCGAAGTACGGAAAACACTGTTAGGTGCACAGGCAGGGCTTGGCATAGACATTCCGGTATCAAAACCTGCCAGTGAAACACAGATGACCCTGTCGCCTTTTGTTTCTTTTCAGACAGATCTGGGCAGCAGTCCACGTAAAATAGAAAGCCTGGCCATTTACACCATACGGGCAGGTATGGCTTTTAAGCTGGGCTATAAAGCCAATAAAGTACCGGCTAAAACAGTTACCATTACCAATACGGTACTCGTGCCCGCCAAAGAAGCAGAGAAAGACGTTCAGTTTTCGGTACGTGCACCTAAAGTAGTGCCGGTTAACAGGCAGGTGAAGGAAACCTTCCCTATCCGCAAATCAGTGTTCTTTAACATGGGTTCTACCGAGATCCCCAGCCGCTACGTACTGCTGACACCTGCACAGGCTGCTGCTTTCAAAGAAGAGCAGTTACAGGAAGCACAACCTGCCAACCTGAGCACAGGACGTTCGGCCAGGCAATTAGCGGTTTACCATAATATCCTGAATATTGTAGGTGACCGTATGCGGAATAACAGCCAGACAACCATCACTTTACAGGGTGCATCAGACAAAGATCCTGAACAGGGTAAACTGATGGCCGAAAATGTGAAACAATACCTCGTAACCAGCTATGGCATCGATCCATCAAGAATCACGACTGAAGGAAGAGACAAACCAGTGGTGGCTTCGGAACAACCCGGAGGAACCAGGGAACTGGATCTCTTACGCGAAGGAGACAGAAGAGTGGATATAGTAAGCAATTCACCAGACATGCTATTACAGGTAGGCGGCGCCAGTTCAGAATTCCTGAAACCGGTCTATATCACTTCGTATCAACAGGATCCACTGGATAGCCATGTGATCTTTACCAATGAGGGTGCCACGGAAGTATTGAGCAGCTGGAATGTAGAAGTTACGGATGATCAGGGTAAAATGCAGACCTACGGACCTTATACCCTTGATCAGGCTTCTGTTCCGGGCAAAACCATCCTGCAGGATAAAACACAGGGTAATTATACCATTACCATGGTGGGACAAACCAAAAAAGGTGTTACTGTACGGAAACAGAGTTCTGTGAGTCTGCTGAAGGCAGAAGACAGCAAACAGGAAGGTTTACGTTACAGCATACTGTTCGACTTTGACAAATCAAAAACCAGGGAAGCGTATGAGCAATTCCTGATCAATATTGTAGCACCGCTGATTGCAGATAACAGCACCGTGATCATACACGGGCATACAGACGTGATTGGAGAAGAAGCATATAATCTGACACTTTCGAGAGAAAGGGCCAGTGAAGCACAAAGAATTCTGGAGCGCGCCTTATCCAACAGTGGTAAAAGAGGTGTCAGATTTGAAACCTATGGTTTTGGAGAAGATCCCCAAACGGCACCTTTTGAGAACAATTTACCGGAAGAGCGTTTTTACAACAGGTCGGTGATCATTGACATTATCCCTGCCAAATAACTACAATAGCTATCCCCCCTTAGCAAATGCCTGGTATGAAAGTCATATCAGGCATTTTTATGTTTGAAGCGGCATGATTGACAGTGATTTGAAAAAACAGGATTAGTAATATCTCCCTTACGTATCACAACCAGGGCTACGGCAGGTAAGTTTGGCAACCAGGCTGTTACAAAATTGGTTTGCATGGAGTTTTTAAAGACCTTTACATTACAAGAAGAAATACAGCTTATCCTTTTCTTCAACAGCTTTACGCATAGGATAAAACAGACGATGTAAATACCCTGGAAGAATCTGATAAAATTACTTGCCGGATATCACCAACACTTCAAAAGTTACCCTGCCAGAAAAAGAGGCAGACACGCAGACAGATCACCGCACAACAGCATCCTCGATTGAAGCATAGCAGGCAGCCTATTTTCTTTCTTAACGGGCATCAAAAGGAAACAAGGTTATATCAACAGTCATTGTCAGGAAAGACCGAAGTAACGTTGGATAGAACGGGAATGAAGGGACAATATTTTACCAGACAGCATAAACAGCAGACATGAAATTATATATCAAATACATGGTCAGCCTCAGGTGCAAAATGGTAGTAAAAGAGGAATTACTCAAGATGGGTCTGCATCCTGAGTATATTGATCTTGGTGTAATAGACATCAGAGAAACTATCACACCGGCACAACATGATGCTTTAAAGACCAGTCTGCTTAAATCCGGTCTGGAATTACTGGATGATAAAAAAAGTATCCTGATTGAAAAAATAAAGGCGGTAATTGTAGAAATGATCCACTATGCTGATGAATTACCTGCTACCAATTATTCGGATTATATCAGCGAAAAACTACATTATGATTACACGTATCTATCCAACCTGTTTTCGGAAGTAAAAGGCATTACCATACAACACTATATTATCATACATAAAATAGAAAAGGTAAAAGAACTGTTATTATATGACGAGTTGAATCTGACAGAGATTTCCTATCAGTTACATTATAGCAGTGTAGCACATTTATCCAACCAGTTTAAAAAAATAACCGGGCTTACCCCCTCCTATTTCAAGAAATTAAAGCTTAAAAGAAGGGAGAACCTGGAAAATGTGTGATATATGTAATATTTCGCATTTTATGTGTAATCTCCCCGCAGCAAAGAATCTATTTTATCATACAAACCATATAAATGAAAAATAAAAGAAAATTAGGTGTGTGGATGGATCATACACATGCGCATCTGGTAGAAATGAGTAACGATCCAATGGTAACCACTACGATAGAACTGAATATGAATGAGACAGCTGCGGGGGAGCACCCGGACAGAGGAGAACACCAGTTACATAACAAAGAGCAACAGCTACAATCCGCCTTTTATAAACAGTTGGGAGAGATCATTTCAAAATATGACAAAGTAATTCTTTTCGGACCAACCCATGCTAAAACGGAACTATTCAATTTTTTACAGGCTGATAAAGGATTT
>SCVK01000206.1 GCA_004297075.1 Chitinophagaceae bacterium | reverse complement strand
CTGTACTCCCAATCCACACCCACTTTCAAACCATGTTTACCGGCAGTGAATTTGAATTCATTGAACACGGTCCAGTTTTTCTGCGTAAGCAGGTTAACAGTAGAGCTATTGTCCGGCCCGAATATGATGGCACCGGAACCGTCATTGATACGTACACGGGGGAAATCCTGTCCCAGTGGTCTGCGGTCATCCGATACATCCGTAAACGTGATCAGCAATTTATTGGAAGCATTTCTGCCTACGACACTTTTTAATTCTGCCGAAGTTGAATTACTGCGGGTAGGGAAACTGTAGCCGTTGTTGTAGAAGTTGATGGTACCGCTACTGCTGGTGCTGGTATTCAAGCGTTCACCTTTGGTGTAACGGTTGCTCAGTGTCAGCTTATGTTTATCGCTGATATTCCAGTCAATACGGGTAGCAATCCTGTCGGCTTTTACTTCTTCAGTATTATCGAGGAAACCGCCGGGTTCATAACCGTAATTGGTACGCAGTGTATTGGCCAGGTTATTCAGGATAGTGATATCCTTGGTATTACCGGCATAACTATTGAAATCAAATGGCTGAGGGCGGATATCGCGCTGCAGGTCTACGTTGATAAAATAGAACAGTTTGTTTTTCACAAAAGCACCACCTACTCGGAAACCATAGGTTTTTTTAGAGAAATTACTCAGTTTGGTAGCATTCTCTTTCAATCCTGTAGGTGTTTTACCCGCCAGGTTCTGGTTCTGCAGGAAATAATAAACAGAACCTTCGGTTTTATTGGTACCACCTTTGGTAATGGCGTTGATACCACCTCCTACAAAGTGACCCTGGGCCGCATCGTAAGGAGAGATAACTACCTGGAACTGATCGATCGCATCAATAGAGATCGGAGAAATGCTCGCCTGACCACCATTGGTTCCGGAAGCTGCCAGACCAAATACGTCGTTATTGATCGCACCATCTACATAAAAAGCGTTGTAACGGTTGTTCTGTCCGGCGATGGAAATCGCACCTTCTGAACCATTCACCAGTTTCGCCTGGGGAACTGCACGGAGATAATCATAAATATTACGTCCAACAGTAGGCAGATTGGCCATTTTATCGCGGCCGATGGTTGTTTCGGTACCCCCTTTGCCGGAAGCATCGGTTGTTTTACGCAAACCGGTTACCACTACATTACCCAGGTTGGAAGCCTTGGGAGCCAGGGCAAAATCAACCCGGTATACATCACCCAGTGTAAGGAAGATATCTGATTTTTTCTCGTTCGTGAAGTTGATGAACGATACTTCCACAGAATAAGGACCTCCGGGGTTCAGGTTATTTACGTCAAAACGACCGCCATTGCGGCTCTGAACGCGGTAAATGGTACCGGTAGGTTCGTGTGTCACTGTTACAGTGGCACCTACCAGCGGTTCACCTGTATTAGTTTTAACGGAACCTCCCATACTACTGGTGGTGGTCTGTGCCAGCGTAAATGCCGGCAAGAGCAAAACCGCCAGTACAAATTGTACAATTCTTTTACTTAGCATAGTGTTAATTTTTCAAATGCAAAGAAAGCAAATATTCCTGTGTGTATAGTCAGGTGATATTAACAAATTATTGTCAAAAGGCCCTTTTGGCTATTTTACCCGTAAACTTGGTATCTTTTTATCTTTTTGGGTGATATTTTGTTGTTTTTCAAGATAAACGCACTTTTTTTGACATGTATTCAGAACCCGTTTGTGGATAACTATCCCTCCGTAAACCTATATTCTCTTTTTTTCCTGTTTCACCCCCGAAATACAGGTCAATCTGATCAAATTCGTTACCTGTTGGATAAAACGGTCGTTTTCGGGATCTGTAAAATTTCGAGCGTAGGCAGGCTTTTCTTCAGGTTTATGCCCGAAGTACCCCGACTGCACTGTAATTTTGCATTTCAATGATTTTTATGTTAGACAGGATCGAGCAAGCGATAGAAGACATCCGTAACGGGAAAATGGTGATTGTGGTAGATGATGAGGATCGTGAAAACGAAGGCGATTTTATCATTGCAGCAGAACATACCACCCCGGAAGTGATCAATTTTATGAGTAAGGAGGGCAGGGGACTGATCTGCGCCGCATTGACCGAAAAACGTTGCGCTGAACTGGAACTGGGACCAATGGTTACTTCCAATACCTCATTACATGAAACCGCATTTACGGTATCGGTTGACCTGATCGGTCAAGGTACAACTACCGGCATTTCGGCCCAGGACAGGGCCAAAACCATACAGGCATTGGTGAACCCGAAAACGCATCCTTCCGAATTAGGCCGTCCCGGACATATTTTCCCGCTCAAAGCCAAAACCGGTGGAGTATTAAGGAGAACGGGGCATACAGAAGCTGCGGTAGACCTGGCAAGACTGGCCGGCCTTGAACCTGCAGGGGTATTGGTTGAAGTGATGAACGAAGATGGTACCATGGCCCGTTTGCCGCAATTGCTGGAGATCGCAAAAAAATTCGGCCTGAAAATTATTTCTATCAAAGACCTGATCGACTACCGGCTCAAAATTGATTCGCTGATTGAAGAGCTGGTGCGGGTGGATATGCCTACCAAATACGGCCATTTTACCCTCGTGGCTTTTAAAGAAAAAACCACCGGTGCAGAACACCTGGCATTGATCAAGGGCAGCTGGACAGAAGACGAAGCGGTTTTAACCAGGGTGCACAGCAGTTGCTTCACCGGCGATATCCTCGGCAGCTTCCGTTGCGATTGCGGCGACCAGCTGCACAAAGCCATGCAGATGGTAGAGCAGGAAGGAAAAGGAATCATTCTCTATATGAACCAGGAGGGAAGAGGGATTGGTCTTGTAAATAAACTCAAAGCCTACAAACTGCAGGAGGAGGGAATGGATACCGTAGAAGCCAACCTGCATCTCGGTTTTGGCATGGATGAAAGAGATTATGGGGTAGGGGCACAGATTCTTCGTTATCTCGGCGCCACCAAATTAAAACTGATGAGCAACAATCCGCGCAAACGCGCCGGATTAAAAGGGTACGGACTGGAGATGGTGGAGATCGTTCCCATCGAGATCCATCCCAACTCGCACAACCGTAAATATCTTGAAACCAAGCGTGATAAATTAGGACATGAAATACTGGGAGATTAGTGATATGTCAATCGGCAATCGTCAATCGTGAGTAAGGGTTCGGCAATCAGCATGCATTTACTCACTACTGACCATTCACCACTCACTTATTTAGCTCTTGCATAAAAAGTAACGGTCTCAATCAAATTGAGACCGTTACTTTTTATTATCTGTGGTGACCCTGATCGGTGTCTTCTTTTTCTTTCTCGTATGCTTTGATGATGGCTTTTACCAGGCGGTGACGTACCACGTCTTCCTCCGTTAATTCGATATGGGAAATTCCATCGATATTTTTCAGGATCCGGGTTGATTTTTCCAGACCGCTGCGCATGTTACGCGGCAGATCCACCTGCGTAGGGTCGCCGGTAATGATGGCTTTGGCATTGGCACCGATACGGGTAAGGAACATCTTCAACTGAAGATCATTCGTATTCTGCGCCTCATCCAGGATGATAAATGCATTATCCAGGGTACGTCCGCGCATATAG
>SCVK01000205.1 GCA_004297075.1 Chitinophagaceae bacterium | reverse complement strand
CTATAACAAAGAAGAACCCATTCTGCGCATGCTGGAAGCCGGCGCATTGGGTTATGTATTAAAAAGTGCCGATAATGAGGAGATTTCGGAAGCCATCAATACGGTATCGGAACACAAACCCTATTTCTGTAAGGAGGTCACAGAAAAACTAACTGAAATTGTTTCCCGCAACTACCAGTTACCCCCCGATGCTGATCTGCATTTTACCGACCGCGAAAAAGAGATCATGCGGCTTATCTGCCGCGAGTTTACGAGCAAAGAGATTGCCTACAGCCTGAACTTGAGTAAAAGAACCGTAGAGGGTCACCGTACCCGCATCATGGATAAAGTGGGTGCCAAAAGTATTGCGGGTATTATTACCTACGCTTTCCGCAGTGGCATCTGTACCCGCTAATAAAAAACCCCTCCGATAATGAAGGGGTTTGGAAAAATATACCCGTTATTAATACCCCCAGCTTTTCATAATCCGCAGGTCTTCCTTCACACAATCCAGCGGAGATTTACCCTGGTAGGATTCCTGCTCAATGATAAAGTGCAACGTACCGCCGGATTTTTTACCCAGGTCGGTAATGGCTTTGGTATTAGCTACCCCTGAACCAAGAATTGTACTCTCGTATCCATCCATGCTGCCTTTGGCAGATTTGATCTCGTCTTTTACATGCAGGGAAACAAAACGGCCGGGGTGTTTTTTAACGATCTCATATGCATTGGCACCGGTACCGTATAAGTTACCCATATCCAGCTGCTGCGCCACCAGCGAGGGATCGGTATTGTCTAAAATAATGTCATATACTTTCTTCCCATTCAGCTCCTGTGTAAACTCGAAATTGTGGTTGTGATAACCAAAGCGCATTCCCGATTTCTTACACAGTTCGCCACTCTTATTAAACACTTCCATGTAGCGTAACATATCATCGTAGGTTTTGCGCAGGCCCTCATCCAGCCAGGGACTGATCACCAGTTCCTGTCCAACGATGGCGGCATCTTCTACCGTATATTTCCAGTTATCATTAAACTCTTTTTTGTCAGCGTTCCAGTGGTCGCGGCCCATTACAGTATGCCCGCTGGGCATCTGCATACCATGATCAACCAGGATCTTTTTAAATTCTGTGGCACTATATCCATAAAATTTACGGTTTACATAATTGGCATGTTCTACATATTGATAGCCCATATCGGCCAGGGCTTTAAGGGTACCGAGGGGATCTTTTTTCATCTCATCGCGTACAGAATACAATTGTACACCGGTAATTGTTTTGGGAGCAGCTGCAAAAAGATCGCGGGAAAATACGGTACTGCCAGCCAGTACCAAAGCTGTTTTTTGCAAAAACGACCTGCGGGAAGGGTTCATAGTTCTAGATTTATATGGCGTTATACAATCGGGTTAAGACTTCAATATACGTAATAATCCCTGCAAGAAAAAGCCTGCTTTCTGCCGGGATGGCTGACTAATTAAGCAGCTAAATCAATACTTTGGTTGCTTATCTTTTTTTCTTTAATGGATCCAGCAGGTAAACAAGGCCATTCAGTTGTATCACATACATGGTTTCTAACAAAATACCCAGTTTACCTTTGGGAAAACCTTCGCGTTGCAGCCATTCAAGATAATGTACGGGGAGGTCACACAGAAGGCGGTCTTTGTATTTGCCATAGGGCATACGCATGGTTACCAACTCGAGTAATAATTCGGGATGGGGTTGGGAAGTGTCGAAGGGCATGGGGCGAAGGTAGGCAATGAGCGAATGAGTGGGTGAGTGAATGAGCGAATGAGGGGAAAGCAGTTACTTTGCAGGATGAGAACGGCGAGTATACAGGAACTGAAACAGGAATTGCAGGCCAGCAGTCAGCACAAGCTGTTGGAACTCTGTCTGCGGCTGGCGAAGTTTAAAAAAGAAAACAAAGAACTGCTCACTTTTTTATTGTTTGAAGCCCATGATGAAGAAGCTTATTTAAACGGTGTGAAAGAGCTGATTGATGAAGCTTTTGCAGAATTGCCTAAAGCCAATCTCTACCTCACCAAAAAAAGCCTGCGTAAAATTCTGCGGATCGCCAACCGGTATGTAAAATATGCCGGGTCCAAACTGGTTGAAGCCACCTTACTCATCCATTTCTGCCGGAAAATGAAAACATCGGGGATCCCTTATACAAAAAGTACAGTATTGAATAATCTTTATGAGATGCAGCTAAAGAAGATCCATACCGCTCTGCAAAGCCTGCATGAAGATATCCAATACGATCTGCGGAAAGAACTGGAGGGATTATAATATTATTCCCGGTTGTTTTAGTTCAAAAAGCAGCAGCTATTAACTCTCCTCTTCAAAATATAATTTATAATAGTGTTTCCCCGTCATCTCATCATAGCCCTTCTCAATCAGGTCGCGGCGGCCATGAATATACACGTGAAAGTTTTTATCCAGCTTTAATACACTTTTAAACACCCGCTGTTGTTTTTTTACGGCCGAGAGATGGATGTCAAATTCGTCTTCAATGATAACCTGCCTCGCCAGTTCATAGGTTTGTTTGTATTGTGTAAAACTATCAATCACTTCGGGGTGGTGCAACACTTCTTCGGCAAATTCATTGAGTTTAAATTCGTCTTTGGTTTTGAAGTATTCCATGCTGCGGTTCAGCATATCTATCTGTTCACTTTTATTCACTTCAAACTTTTCTGCCAGTTCATTGCTGATAAAGAGTTTACACATACCCAGAGCCGCATCGGTATAATGATAACTATTGGCACAGCGGGTAACCTGCAGAAAATCGCTGATCCAGTACTGCGCATCGTTCTGCTTATTGGTATTATCCACCACACATACCACATAACCCTCTGCCCGGTTCTGTTTAAATACCAGGCAACCCTTATCGAGTTTATTGATATTGATCCCATCTTCCGCTATCACTTCCCAACTCTCGCCATGCGGAAATACTTTCAGGAAAGTTTCCTTGGTTTCACTTTTAAAAATACCGATAGCTTCTGTGTATTCGGTTCCAAAAGGCACATTATGGAAGTGCACCACATACAATTCACCTTCTTTCACCCTGGCATGGGTGCTTTTGCTGTACAGGAACTGGGCCAGTTGGGCGCTATACAGTGCCATTTTTTTGGGTTCATCAAAGAGTCCGTTTACGTACTGGTACACTTCGTTCATGGCCAGATCGCTCAGGTGGGTAAAGCGATACTGCTCATGTTCGTTAAAAGGGCCAAGAAAATATTTAGCGAGTAACCCCCTTACAATCTCATCATTAAGGGTAATGGGATTGGCAGAAAGCTGCAGAGACTCGCCTCGGGTAGGGTTACCTACTTTGTGAACGATCACCTGGCTCAATTGTACACTATCGATACTGGTCATAGGGTGCGAAGATAGAAGTAGTCTGGAGTTAGGAGTTAGGAGTCGGGCGTTTATTTTGACACAGTTATGCAAAAACGCCCTGTTTTTAGCGGTGGTTTAGCGTATAAAATACAGGCCGGCCCTGCATTTCGTAAAATCAAATTCGTATTTCGGCGAGAAAAATCGCACCTTTACATCAGTTTTCGTATTCCGCGGAAGCCCTCTCAACTAAATAAACCCCATGTACACACAGATCTGGAGCAAGTATCTTCCCATTATCAAGATTTTATTGAAAAGAACCGCTAATGGAGACCAGGTACTGGATCTGAACAGGATTGATTTTGAAAGAGCAGGCAGTGGCCG
>SCVK01000437.1 GCA_004297075.1 Chitinophagaceae bacterium | reverse complement strand
GAAAGCCTGGAGACCATATTGCGGGAAGCGGGTCTCGGCGCAGTGGTCGAGGAGCTTAAGGCTACGAACACTCTTGCCTTTTCGTTTTTACGCGGCAATGCCGAGTATAATCGTGCTGTGCATGACCTTTCGGCAACGATTGACGCTCTGGCAGCGATCCCGTCCCTGGACGTGGCGTTGCGCGAAGCGACCGACAGGCTGGGCATGGAAACGAGCGAGGCACTGTGGTCGGAGCAGCAGCGGCTGCGCGAAGCACTGGCCGACGCCAAACGCGCTCTCACCGATCTCGCCCAGGGCGGGGACGGCGGGGGCGTTTGAACTATTGCATTCCGGCGGCATGCGCCGGTTGATCGAGGGTTGGTCATAGATGGCGAAGACGAACGGGAGCGAAGGTGGCGAGCGCATTGATGGCGACGCCCCGCTCATCGATCTCAACGAAGGATCGCTCAAGAAGCTGATCGCCCGCGCCAAGCGCAAGGGCTACATCACCTATGAGCAGCTCAACGAAGCGCTGCCGCAGGATCAGATGACCTCGGACCAGCTCGAGGATGTGATGTCCGCGCTCAACGAGATGGGCGTGAACATCGTCGAGAATGAGGATGCCGGCGAAGACGAACAGCCCGAAGAGGATCCGATCGACGAGGCCGCGGCGTCTGACGAAGGCGACACCGGCCCTGCCCTCGCCGCCACCGCCAAGAAGGAAACCGTCGATCGCACCGATGATCCGGTGCGCATGTATCTGCGCGAAATGGGCGCGGTCGAGCTGCTCAGCCGCGAGGGCGAGATCGCCATCGCCAAGCGGATCGAGGCTGGCCGCGACACGATGATCCTGGGCCTCTGCGAAAGCCCGATCACCTTCAACGCGATCATCGACTGGTCGAACGCGCTCAACGAAGGCACGATGCAGCTGCGCGAGATTCTCGATCTCGACGCGATGCTCTCGAAGGGGCCGACCGCCGAACAGGTCGAGAATGAGGACGGCGACGGCGAGATTTCCGCCGAGACCGCCGGCCCCACCTTCAAGGAAGAGGAAGAGCCCGAGGAGGAAGCGCCCGCCGACGAGGACGAGGAGAACATGACCGAGCGTCGTGCGCCCCGTCCGGCCGAGGAGGAGGACGAGGACAACACGCTCAGTCTCGCCCAGATGGAAGAGCAGCTCAAGCCGATGGCGCTGGAGCGGTTCGCGGCGATCACCGATCTCTATCGCACCTTTTCGCAGGTCCAGGGTGCGCGCGTTACGGCGCTGGGCGTCGGAGACGACTTTCCGGCCGCCGAGGAGGAGCGCTATCAGAGCCTGCGCGAGCAGCTCACCGCCGAGGTGGAGAGCGTTCAGTTCCACGGCGCGAAGATCGAATATCTCGTCGACCAGCTCTATTCGTTCAACCGGCGGCTGACGACGCTGGGCGGCCAGATGCTGCGCCTGGCGGAGCGTCACAAGGTGCCGCGCAAGGACTTCCTGGACGCCTATATCAACCGCGAAATGGAAGATGGCTGGCTCGAGCGCGTCTCGAAGCTCGACAAGAAGTGGGCCAATTTCGCGGCGAACGAGGCCGATGCGGTCGATCGCATCCGCAACGAGATCGGTGAGATCGCCCAAGCGACCGGCATGGCGCTGGGCGAGTTCCGCCGCATCGTCAACATGGTGCAGAAGGGCGAGCGCGAAGCACGGATCGCCAAGAAGGAGATGGTCGAGGCCAATCTCCGGCTCGTCATCTCGATCGCCAAGAAATACACCAATCGTGGCCTGCAGTTC
>SCVK01000513.1 GCA_004297075.1 Chitinophagaceae bacterium | reverse complement strand
CTTCAACTTCCCGGGCTTCGGCGGCCCGCCGCAGCGTTCGGCCCCACCGCCCCCACGGGGCGGCGGTGGAGGGGGCGGCGGCTGGTTCGGCGGCGACTTCTTCGCGCCATTCCAGCAGCAGCCGCCGCAGGCGCCGCGCCAGGATTTTTCCCGCGCCCCAGCACCGGCCAAGCGCGACACCATCCCTGAGAAGAACGTGCTGGTGATCGGCGACGCCATGGCCGACTGGCTCGCCTATGGCCTCGAAGACGCCTACGCCGAGCAGCCCGACATGGGCGTGATCCGCAAGCACAAGACCACGTCCGGCCTGATCAGGTATCAGCCCAGGGGCGAGCCCGCGGAGTGGGCAGCGGCAGCCAAGGGCATTCTCGAGACCGAGAGGCCCGACGTGATCGTCGTCATGCTCGGCCTGAACGACCGCACGGCAATCCGCGAGCCCGTCGCTGACAAGGCGGCCACGGAGAAGGACAAGGACAAGAAGAACGACAAAGGGGCGCGCGCCAAGCCGCCGGCAAAGCCGGGCGAGGCCAAGCCCGGCGACACCGCCGCCGCCAAGCCCGACGACAAGCCTGCCGATGCCGACCTACCGCAGGACGACGCCGACAACGCGGACACGCCTGCGGCCGCGCCGGAAAAGACCGCACGCAACCCGAACGGCCTCTACGAATTCCGCGACGACCGCTGGGTCGAGCTCTACGGCAAGAAGATCGAGGAGCTCGCCAATATCCTGAAATCGAGGGGCGTGCCGGTGCTGTGGGTCGGCCTTCCCGCAGTGCGCGGACCGAAGGGCACCGCGGACACGCTGTTCCTGGATTCGCTGTACCGCGAGGGCGCGGCCAAGGCCGGCATCACCTATGTCGACGTCTGGGATGGTTTCGTCGACGAAGCCGGCCGCTTCCTGCAGAAGGGACCCGATTTCGAAGGCCAGATCCGTCAGCTGCGCAGCTCCGACGGTATCTATTTCACCAAGGCCGGCGCACGCAAGCTCGCGCACTATGTCGAACGCGAGATCACGCGTTTGCTCGCCGGACGCTCCGGACCGATCGCGCTGCCGAGCGAGCCTGCGACACCCGACACCAGCGCCGAGCCGGGCAAGCCCCCGCCGCGGCCCTTGGCCGGGCCGATCGTGCCGCTGGTTGCAGCCTCGATTTCAGCCGATCAATTGCTGGGCGGGCCGGGCTCGCGTCCCGCCGCCGTTGATGCACTCGCTGCGAGGACGATGGTGAAGGGCGAGCCGCTGGCGGCTCCGGCCGGCCGCGCCGACGATTATGCCTGGCCGCGCCGGGAAGTGGGCCGCGAGCAGGCCAAAGGCGATACGCCGATGGCCGCGACGACACCGGATGGCGGCCCAGCGCCGGGCGCACCGGGCG
>SCVK01000204.1 GCA_004297075.1 Chitinophagaceae bacterium | reverse complement strand
TTTTGATCTGCTTTTTTGTAGCGCCACCTTTGGTACGCAGAATAATCTTATCAGAGCCTTTGGGTTGGTAGGCGGAGAGATTACCCAGGCTCCCGGTAAATCCTCCTTTGCCATGCAGAAATGCCATATTGAGATGGTTTTAACTGTGTGTACAGGCAATGGCCAGTCATACGCAAATCACGGCGGGGAGGACACCTAAAGTTACTTATTACCTTTCCTATTATGCAATACTTAACCCATACTTTCCCCAAAAACCGTGAAAACACCCCCCATACCCCCTCCTTTTAAAGAGGCGGGTTATCTGCGGGTTATCCCCGGGTTACTGGCAGGTTATCAATGAATTAGGAAACCATAGAAACAGGCCATACATAGGGTATAGCTGCACAAGTGTACGAAGCGGTATTGAAGGGTTAAACCAGGTATACTGGCTGGTACTTAACTGGTAGCAACTGTGCTGTAGTTGTAAAGCAGTAAGAGAAGTGAAATAGGTGGGCCTGTTAGTACGGGAAATAGTATCCCCCCCCTTTCGGTAACCTATACTATATTTTCCTATATTTATTATGTGCTGGTTATAGATGTAAAGCCAACCTAAATAGCAGTATGGGTTCGATATTTTAGTACGTATAACTAAGCCAAAAAGATAAATAACAATATGAATGAAATTATTGAAGAACTAATAAAATTCAGAAATGAGCGAGACTGGGAACAGTTTCATAATCCAAAAGATCTTGCATTAGCAATTAATGTTGAAGCAGGTGAACTTTTAGAGTTATTTCTTTGGAAAAATTCGACCGAAGCCAATCCTGATAAAGTAAAAGAAGAATTGGCTGATGTATTTGCTTTTGCTTTTCTATTAGCGGACAAATACAAATTCGATATCAAGGAGATTGTTCTTGAGAAAATCAGGAAAAATGGCGAGAAATATCCCGTTGACAAATCAAAAGGGAATGCCAAAAAGTATAATGAATTATGAGCTTGTCTTTTGAATTGTCAATCGAAGTTTCAGAACAGTATCCTTTTAACAAGGAATCGCTAAATAAAATTGAGCAGAATCCTTGGGTTAAAAATCAATGGCCTCTAGTTTATTTCATTAAGAATGATAGTATAAAAGTTGCATATGTTGGCGAATCCACGAACGCACTAAGTCGGATAAAAAACCATTTAGGAAATCCTGATCGTCGCAGGTTGGATACAATTTCAATAATTGGTTCTGACAAATTCAATAAATCTGCAACACTTGATATTGAGTCAAATCTCATTCAATATATAACTGCTGAGGGTACATTTAAACTTCAAAACGGCAATTTTGGGTTAATAAACCATAATTATTACCAACAGGGCCTCTACAAAAATCTTTTCAAAGAAGTTTGGAATAGACTAATTGAGCGGAAAATTGTAATTAAATCATTAACTGAAATTGAGAATTCGGAGTTATTTAAATACTCCCCGTATAAAGCACTAAATGAAGATCAATACAGCTCTGTTCTTGAAATTCTAGATGGTTTAACAACAAAAGAATCTAATACCATATTCATAAGCGGAAGTGCAGGGACTGGGAAAACGATTCTTGCTACCTACTTAATTAAACTTTTAAGTACAAACGTTGATGATTTACAAACAGAAGACTACAATGAATATGAATTGAAGGAAATAAAATATGTTAGAGATTTTAGATTAAGATATCCCAGAGCAAAAATAGGCCTAGTGATTGCTATGACATCCCTAAGAGAATCTCTTGAGAATGTTTTCAGAAAAACTCCCGGGTTAAAACCATCAATGGTTATTAATCCTTCAGACACTTTTAAGTTAAAGGGAAAATACGATTTATTGATAGTTGATGAAGCGCATAGACTGAGAAAGTATAAGAATATCAGTTGGATGGGAGCCTTCAAAAAAAATAATCAAAAATTAGGGTTAGACAATAGTGGTACCGAATTAGACTGGATAATTGCCAATAGTAAAAATCAATTATTCTTTTACGACTCAGCGCAGTCTGTCAAACCATCAGATGTTGATTCAGAAAGGTTTAATTCACTTTTGAGTGATAAAAGTTCATTGCGGTTTGAATTAAAATCTCAAATGCGTGTAAAAGGGGGAAATAATTATATTCAATTTGTTGATGATTTGCTACATATTAGGAGAACGGAGAAAGAAAAATATCAACAAGAAAATTACGAATTATATTTATTTGAAAATTTCAATGATCTGCACAAAGAATTAGAGAAAAGAGAGACAGATTTTGGTCTATGTCGAATGATTGCTGGTTATTCATGGCCTTGGATATCAAATCCAAAGCAAGACCCTCCTCCAAAACCAGATACTACAGATATTGAATTAGATGGTCTGAAATTCAAGTGGAATTCTACAGATAAAGATTGGATAAATTCTGAAAATGCATTTAATGAAATAGGGTGCATACATACCACACAAGGGTATGATTTAAATTATGCAGCTGTAATATTTGGCAAGGAAATTGATTTTGATAAAGCAACCAATAAGATTATAATAGATCCAGCAAATTACTTCGACATAAACGGGAAAAAAGGTGTCGCCGATATTAATACACTTAAATCTTATATCATAAATATCTATAAGACTATCATGTATCGAGGTATTAGGGGTACATTTATTTATGCATATAATGAAGGTTTAAGAGGATATTTAAGGGAACATATTGAAACATATAAAAAAGGAATTCCATTTAGGATTTTGCGTACTGAGGAGGTTAAGCCATACGTTAATAGTATTCCGTTGGTAGATATATCGGCTGCTGCCGGTAATTTTAGTGACTTGCAATCACACGCTGAATTAACCTGGATTGAACCACCTTTTAATATTTCAGCTAAAAAAGGCTATTTTATTTGTAAAGTCGTAGGAGAATCTATGAATAAGAGGATACCTAATGGATCTTATTGTTTGTTCAAACAAGATGAAGGTGGCTCAAGAAATGGGAAAATAGTGTTGGTAGAATCAACTTCTATAAATGACGCAGAATTTGGCTCAGGTTATACAGTCAAGGAGTATCATAGTGTAAAAAATATCACTGATCAAGGTTGGAAACATGAGTCAATTATTCTGAAACCTTTATCATCAATGGAAAAATATGAAGATATAGTTTTATCGGAAGACGACTTGCTAAACTTTAAAGTCGTTGGAATTTTCGACAGAGTAATTGAATAACTAATTCCGCAGTTATATACACTGCGAAATCGCACAGGCCGATATAGCAGTGCCATTACTGAAAACACAAATAGTCTCTATTTAAGAAAGACAGAAGCGAATAGAAAAGAATTACTGTTCTATCCCACCACTTCCAACAAACAAAACCCATACGCCGCAATCACGAGATACTCATAATCAGAGCCAACGGTCAATTTCTGTTCGTTCCAATGATCATATAACCGGGTAACTGCGGGACCATGCTCTTTAAATGTGTACCAGGTTACATACGCCGCTTTGGCCTGAAAATTAAACAGGCAGTACAGTTTTTTCTTGCCATCGCTGCGCAGAAAACCGGCTACGTGGATATTGTGCGGGGTTAGCCAGGTCAGGTTTTTGTGGTCGGCCACTACGGGCAAACTTTTACGGATCTGTAACAGGCGGCGGGTGGCACTGAAGATCTTTTGTTCGAGGGTGCCGCTTTCCTTAGCCCGCTCATTTTTGTCCCAGTTAATTACGGGGCGGTGCATCCAGCGGTTATCGTAACTTTTGCCTTCCTCGTTCAGGTAACTGTAATCATTGGTATAACCTACTTCATCGCCATAAAACAGCATGGGAATACCGCCTATGAAAAAACTCTGGGCCTGCATCAGTAAAATTTTTCGCACAGACATTTCGAGCTCCTTCTCATCGTAGGCTTCCATGGCTTTTTCGAGTCCGCACAAAGAAGCGAGCGAACCGCTGATCCGTGCATCCTGTGTTTTCGGGTTTACCGAGAACAAAGCCCCCATGGCCGGCGAATCGGGATGAACACCCGAGTAATACTCTTTCAGGTATTTGCGATGGCCGTAGGCATTAAATCCTGCCGCTTCTATCGAAGCGTCTTCATAGCCCAAACCAATATCATCGTGGCAGCGGGTATAGTTGATCCAGGTGCAGCCATAGGGTTTCTGCAGTATATCGTGCTGGGCCGTTAGCATTACCCGAGTATCGCCTGTAGCGAGTGCATCCCATTGCAGGGCCATTTGTGTGGCGTTGTAGGCAACCTCGCATTCCTTACCGTAATAGAGACCGGTGCCAAAATATTTCATGATTTCTTTGGGCGCCACAATGGCTTCGCCGAGCAGGGCCAAACCCGGTGCGGCCACCTGCACACACTGCCTGATTAACCGTAACAGACTATGCGCCTGTGGCAGGTTCT
Organism: Chitinophagaceae bacterium; assembly: GCA_004297075.1. GTDB lineage: Bacteria > Bacteroidota > Bacteroidia > Chitinophagales > Chitinophagaceae > Sediminibacterium. The sequence goes on along the minus strand of SCVK01000204.1, from coordinate 1,873 downwards.
GGCAGGTAGTGCCGAGCTGTTTCCAGATAAAGGCCGGGGCATCGATCCGTAAAATATCTACACCGAGATTGGCATAGAAAAAAATCGTATCGAGCATGGCGTTGAATACGGCGGGGTTGGTATAGTTCAGGTCCCACTGGTACTGATGGAATACCGTCATTACCCATTTGTTGCATTCTTTTACATAGGTAAAACTGCCGGGCGAACTTTCGGGAAAGATCTCGGGCATGGTGCTATCGAACTGGTCGGGCAGGCTGCGGTTTTCGTACATGTAAAAATAATCCTGGTAAACCGGATCACCTGCCCTGGCTTTGATAGCCCATTCGTGGTGCTGCGATGTGTGGTTCAGTACTATATCGATCATCAGGTGCATCTGTTCCTGCTGCATGCGTAATTGCAGTTTCTGCAGATCATCCAGTGTGCCAAAACGTTCATCTACTTTGCGGAAATCGGAAACGGCGTAACCGCCATCACTTTCTCCTTCCGGACTCTGGAACACCGGCATCAGGTGCAGAAAATTCACACCCAGTTCTTTCAGGTAGGGAAGTTTACCGGGCAGGTTGTCCAAACCGCCACAAAAACGATCTACATACAAACTCATACCCGCGATCTCGTTACTGAGAAACCAGTGGCCCTGTTTTTCCTTACTGTGATCTTTCTCCTGCAACACAGCGGCTCTTTGCAGGTGTGCATTGATCAGTGTTTGTACCAGCGCATCAAAACCGGCTTCGCCCCTGGGGTGATGGCCATACAATTCGGTATAGAGGCTGCGGATAGCGGCGGTATTGGCCATCAGCCTGGCATAAAACAGTTGGTCTTTGCCTCCGGTAGCGAGTTTGTTTTTTACACAGGCTTCGTTTACGCGGTTATGCAGTGAGTATTGGTACACGGTATTGTATTTTCTTATTGAAAGATCTCGTTATTCAAATGTTTAAAAGCTTCCATGGCCCCCAGGTATTCGCAGGTGCGGGCCCCGGCTTTGTTGCCATTGGTAATGATGCGGTTCCACTCGGCAAGGCTCAGAGATTGGATAGCGTTCAGTGTTTTATCACATAACTGGTACAATACCGCTCCCACAAAAGCATCTCCCGCACCGGTCGTATCAACTGGTTTTACGGGAATACTGGGGATGATGGTAGTCTTACCTTCGAAACCAAATAAGGTTCCTTCTTTACCGAGGGTGATGGTAAATACGGCCGTTGTTTTTTCTAGTAAAATGGCTGCTGCATCATTCACGGTAATGGCACCGGTAATGAGCATGGCTTCTTCATCGCTTAACTTAAAGAAATGACAGGCTTTTAAAAAGTTCCAGGACTGGTCGATAAAAGTCTGTGTATCGTTCGGAAAAAGCAGGTGACGGTAATTGGGATCGAAACTGATAAAAATATTTTTCTGCAATGCTTTCTGCAGCAGGCTCTGATAAGCTGCCTGCAGTGGTCCCGGCAGAAAACCGGTGGCGGAACCGAAGTGGATGATAGATACTTCTTCCAGATCAATGGCGTCCACTTCTTCGCGACTGAGCTGCCCATCGGCACCCCGGTTAAACACAAAATCGCGTTCACCATCTTCCATCAGCGATACGAAAGCGAAAGTGGTAAAATGGGTATCATCTGCCAGCATCCAGCGGGTAGATACGCCGAATTCCTGCATAACCTGTATCAGTTGTTTGCCAAAAGGATCGTTACCCACTTTGGTGGCCAGCTCTACCTTACCACCCAGTGCCGCAATGGCTGCGGCCACATTGGTAGGGGCTCCGCCGGGCTTTTTTAAAAAGTTATTTCCCTCAGATAAAGATTTGCCTGTATCCGTACAGATCATATCAATGAGTGCTTCGCCGATGCAGAGAATTTTCATACTGTGTCTCCTTTTAGAA
>SCVK01000203.1 GCA_004297075.1 Chitinophagaceae bacterium | reverse complement strand
GGAAATAAATTAACTGTCTACTAAAAAACAAAATACTTCTTTGGGACCATGCACACCTACTACCAATGTTTTTTCAATATCTGCCGTTCTGCTGGGCCCGGTTGCGAGCGTTACCAGCGAGGGGAACTGCTGACCATAGCCTTCGCGCAGTTGCTGTAAACCATCGCTGATATCGTATACCAGTTGTTTGGTGTAGGCAATACAGATATGTACCGGTGCATATACACTTACAGTACGTCCGCTGGCCTGTGCACTGCTCATTACAATACTACCTGTACGGGCAATCAACGCTTCACAGCCGGTGATGGAAACATCACAGCCAGGCAGATCGTCTGTATAGGGCATGTTCCAGCCTGCCCGGAACAGCATTTCTTTGAGCTGGGGCTCGCGCGAGTAAATTTTTGTCCATTTACGGCCATCCTGCAGCGTATGCAGCTGGCTTACCAGTTCCCTTTCATCTGCACAAAAAGAAAAACGGCCCTCCAGTTTACTGAAGTTTTCGGCAAACTCTATTTCCAGTTCCTGTTTCTGCGGCAGAAAAACAGACTCGCCCGCAACGGCGGCTGGAAAAGGAACAGGCACTGGTTTGCCCAGTGCCTGTTTGATTTTGCTCAGAATATTTTCTCTAGCAGTGTTTGCCATTATCCGATAATATTGTTTTCACCTTGATCAATCCCTTCCTGCGATCCGAAAGTTTTTTCACCAACGGGTTGGTTATTGTCCAGTTCTTCTTCGATCTCAATCAGTTTCTTTTCTTCAAACGGCCGTTTGCCGATCAGGGTTTCCACATCACTTTTATGCAGTACTTCTTTGTCCAACAACTCCTTCGCCAGCACTTCTACTTCGTGTTTGCGGTCTGTTAAGAGTTTCAGTGTGCGCTGGTATGCGTCATCAATAATGCCTCTTACTTCTTCATCAATGATTTTACCGGTTTCTTCGCTGAATGGTTTGGTAAAAGTATTCTCCTGCGAAGGATCATAAAAACTCACATTACCTACTTTCTTGTTCATACCATAGGCAGTAACCATACTGTAAGCAATACGGGTGATCTGCTGCAGATCATTCGCTGCACCGGTAGAGATCTTGCCAAAGAAGATTTCTTCTGCGGCACGGCCACCCAGGGTCATGCAGATCTGGTCCATCAGCTGGTCTGTATTGTACAGGTATTGTTCCGTTGGCGTATACTGTGCGTAACCCAGTGCCGCGGTTCCCCTTGGTACGATGGTTACTTTTAACAGCGGATACGCATGCTCCAGGAACCAGCCGCAGACAGCGTGTCCGGCTTCGTGGTAAGCGATGATTGATTTTTCGTGGGGTGCAATGATCTTGTTCTTTTTCTCCAGTCCGCCGATCACACGGTCAATCGCATCCTGGAAATCGATCATTTCTACCGATGCTTTTCCTTTCCGGGCTGCAATCAGTGCCGCTTCATTACATACGTTGGCAATATCTGCTCCGGCAAAACCGGGGGTTTGTTCGGCCAGTTTATGCAGGTCGAGGTTTTCAGATATTTTGATGGGCAGCAGGTGTACTTTAAAAATGGTTTCCCGTCCTTTCACATCCGGTTTATCAATCGAGATCTGGCGGTCGAAACGTCCGGGACGCAGCAGGGCCGTATCCAGTACATCCGGGCGGTTGGTGGCGGCCAGGATAATAATACCCGTATCTCCTCCAAAACCATCCATCTCTACCAGTAACTGGTTCAGGGTATTCTCGCGCTCATCGTTGCTCATAATGGCGTTACGGCCACGGGCACGACCGATGGCATCGATCTCATCAATAAAAATGATACAGGGAGCTTTTTCGCGGGCCTGTTTAAACAGGTCGCGCACACGGCTGGCACCCACCCCTACAAACATCTCCACAAAATCACTTCCGCTTAAGCTGAAGAAAGGAACCTGTGCTTCACCCGCCATGGCTTTGGCCAACAGGGTTTTACCCGTACCGGGAGGTCCGATCAGCAACGCGCCTTTCGGGATCTTACCACCAAGAGCTGTATATTTTTTAGGATTCTTTAAAAAATCTACGATCTCCATCACTTCCACTTTGGCTTCGTCGAGGCCGGCCACATCCGCGAATGTGATGTTTACTTTAGCACCCTTATCAAACAAAGTAGCTTTTGATTTTCCGATGCTGAAAATCCCGCCCGGACCACCGGCACCACCCTGGCCACCCATTTTACGCATGAGCAGTACCCATACAGCAATGATGAGCAGGAGAGAGATCACCGTATTGGCTACCGGACCAAACCAATCGCCTTCGCTGGTTACCCTGGCAGGCACTTCTTCCAGTGCCGGATTGGCCTTATAGGTCTGATCCATTCTTTCCTGGAAGCTTTTGATATCATTTACCTCAAACTCAAAAAGCGGAACACCTTTTACTTTGTCCTTGGCAATAATGGCTTTGGGCAGTTTTTCGGTATAGAATTTTTTGAAGATGCTGTCTGGTTTGATATATACCCGAACACGGTCTTTGTTTTTGATCAGTTCCAGTTTCTCCACATCACCCTGCAACAGCATTTTCTGTTTAAACTCCTGCTCCCAGGTTTGGGTGGTTTCGGGGGCAAACTTCATGAACTGGGCAAACAGCAATATACCTGCAATGATCGCATAGATCCAGTATATATTAAACTTAGGGCCTTTTCTGGAGCTATCTCCCTTTTCCGGTCCGCCCATTCTTGTATTTTTATTTTCCTGTGACATATCGTGATCCCTCTGTATTAAAGGTAATTTCTATGGTAAACGAATAACTAACGGGTATATTTTATTCTTACAGGTCGTGGATCTGTGAAGCCGCATCGCTCCACATTTCTTCCAGCTTGTAAAATTTTCTTGCTTCGGGGTGCATTACATGAACCACTACGTTCACATAATCGATCAATACCCACTGTAATGCCTGACGGCCCTCGTGTTTATAAGGAGCTTCTCCGCATTTCTCTTTCACTTCATGCTCGATAAAATCACAGATTGCTCTTACCTGTGTGGTACTGGAGGCTTCGCATACGATAAAAAAATCGGCAGAAGCTTCCGGTATTTTCCGGAGGTCGAGGCTGATAATGTTTTCGCCTTTTTTATCCTGAATGGCTTTGATAATCGTTTTGAAGATCTTAGAATTGCGCGTAAGCCTGGTGATGCTGCTTTTTTCACGGCTTTGTAAAACAGAAAGAGGTTCCAATATATCGATCGGATTTAAGTGGTTAATGATTGGTTCGTGCAAACCCGGCCGCTTTTCTCTGCCTCCGAATGGCTTGCTGAACTAACTTCGTCAAAAATACTAATTCTTTGTCACCCTCAGAAGCCAAAACTCCCATCGGGCAGCCATTCATGGAATTAGCTGTGGTGGAAAGTACCAACATCTATGCCATGGACCTGCTACAGGCTAATTTGGCCGGTCATGGTACCGCAGTTTTTGCCCACCGGCAAACTGCGGGAAAGGGACAACGTGGTAAAAGCTGGACCGGAGAACCGGGGCTTAACATAGCCCTGTCTGTGATTGTTGATTGTTCCTTCCTTACTATAACCCGCCAATTCCCTTTAAGTTCAATGGCAGCTTTGGCTTGCCATGATTTTTTTAGCAGACATGCCGGGGAAGAGACCCGTATCAAATGGCCGAATGATCTTTACTGGCGTGACAGAAAGGCAGGGGGTATTTTGATCGAGAACCTGGTGAGGGGCAATAAATGGCAGGGGGCGGTTGTGGGAATAGGGATCAACATTAACCAGGTAGTTTTTGCTGAATTGTTAAAAAATCCTGTTTCACTGAAACAGATCACCGGAAAAACCTTTCAGCCCTTAGAATTGGCCAGCGAATTATGCGATTGTCTTGAACAACGTTGGCAACAACTGAAAGGGGGGGACGAGGCCGGTTTGCTGGCAGCTTATAACCGGCAATTGTACAAACGCGGAGAGCAAGTGAGACTCAAAACCGGCAACATTGCGTTTCAGGGAGTGGTTGAAGAGGTAACGGGGGAGGGCGAACTGCGGGTAAGCGGCGGTTTACAGGATCTTTTCCGTTTTGGGGAACTGGAATGGGTTATTTGATGATTTTTTCCAGCAGCAGGTTCTTTTTATCCTGTGCAAGGTATACTTCCGCATCATTATTCATCACCAGAATGAATTCCTTCTTATCTACTTTTTTGATATGATTCAGGTTCACGATATAACTTCTGTGTGTCCGGAAAAAAGGGCCGGCCGATTCCAGAAACTCGAAATCGATCAGTTTTTTGGTAATGGTGAGTACACCATGCGAAGTAGTAAAGAACCTGGTATAACTACCTTCCGCCTGCATATAAATGATGTCTTCCATTTTTACCACGAAAATGGTCTCAGCGGTCTGTAGTACAATTTTTTTATCGAGCTGGTTGGTAAAATTATCTTTCAGCACCTGGTATTGTTTATTTTCTGGCACAGGAGCGTCGATGCTGATCTTTTTGAGGGCCCGCGTTATATGCTCCAGCCGCACGGGTTTTAAAATATAATCTACGGCCGATGTTTCAAAAGCGCGCAGTGAATGTTCGCTATAAGCTGTTACAAAGATGATCTTGAAATGGAGGTTCTGCTCATCAAAAAAATCGAGCAGTTCAAAGCCACTGTAACCGGGCATGGCAATATCCAGAAAAACAAGGTCGGGTTTGAGTTTATTGATGGTTTTTACCGCTTCGGGCACACTTTTGCATTCGCCCACAATCTCTACCTGGTTAAAATTCTCTTCGAGTAAACCCCGTAATGCCATTCTTGCGTTAGGCTCATCATCTACTATTATAGCACTGATCTTCTGCATGTTATTCCGAAGATAGTTTTGCTTGCTGTTTGACATGGAGTAATTTTTTTGCAGACCGGGGTTCTGTTACGACAGGTTCTGTTTTTTTCATAAAGCATCCGGGTCATGGCTATAATCCGGTATCAATAATTCGATCCGGGTACCTGCCGGTTGCTGTTTTTCATCTACCTTATCAATGATACGGCAGGTGATTTTTTGTTTGTATAAACTGTTGAACAGGTTCATTCTTTCATTCAGTGCTACCGTAGCAAAACTAAAGGGCTTGTTTTTACTCCGCTTATTTATTTCCATGGAATGAACCCGGCCGATGCCATTATCATCGATAACCACTTTTAATCCTTCCGGTTCTTTTTCAAACCGAATCAGCACCTGCTTGGGTCCCTGCTTATGCATTAAACCATGTTTTACTGCATTTTCAGCAAAGGGCTGCAGCATCAGCGACGGGATATAAATGGAAGAAATATCGGTCAGGTTCACCAGGCTGATCTCGTAGTAAAAACCCTCGTCAAAGCGGGCTTTCTCCAGTTCAAGGTAAAGGCGCAGGTTATCGATCTCATCTTTCAGCGACAGTAACTGTTTATCACTTGCCTGCAGGGTTTTACGCATCAGGTCACTGAAATTGCCGAGTAGTTCGCCCGCTTCAGTTTTCCGGTTACCATATACAAGACCCTGTACCGTATTCAATACGTTGTAGAGAAAGTGTGGATTCATCTGCGAACGCAATGCCACCAGCTGACTTTTCAGTAACTGCTCTTTGATCCTTTGTTTTTTCAGCAGGTTGGCTTTCCATTGCTGCAGAAAGAGCCAGAACAGTAAACTGATAATAACCAATACCAGGATAAAAAAACCGTTCCGTTGCCAGAAGGGTTTGGGCACTTCAAACCCGATACTTTTTACTTCACTTTTGTAATTGGGACCGGCGGTGGCTTTGATTTCAAACACATATTTACCGGGCGACAGCCGGTTAAATGCCAGCTGGTTGGTAAAGTTGCCCGCAGTGCGCCAGATAGTATCAAGCCCTTTTAACCGGTAATGGTACGTGAGGGCACTGGTGGAGAGATAGTGTAATGCCTCAAAATAGAACACAATATCCCTGCTGTTACCCGGCAATGTGGCATTGTTCAGAATTTCATGTCCGTTGCTGCTGGCTTTCAGCAAAGGAAACTTGATCTGGAAATTAAAATACCGGGGCAGGTTATACCTGATCAGGATGCCCGATGTGGTAGCGAAAAGGATCTTCCCTTTTTCTACAATAAAATCGTTGATGATGGTATTGGTTAAGCCATATTCTTCCAGGTAGTTGGTGATAGATCCGGTAGCAGCATCAATTCTGTCCAGACCCGCATCGGTGAGCACCCATATATAATTATTCTCCCGCAACACTTTGCGGATATTCATACTACTGAGTCCATTTTTAACCGTATAGGTTTTCAGGATCTTTCCTTTTTTGAAAATCATCACCCCTCTGGTAGATAAGCCTACTACCAGGTTACCATCATATTGCTGTTGCAGTGATTTGGCAATAACGGGTTCGCCCAGTTCATCATTCAGCAATTGTATCGTACCATCATATTTGTATTGATACAGCCCATCTTCATAGCCGATCCAGAAACAGTCTTTATTAATAGATGCCAGTACAGACAATCCTCTTTTCTGCCGTAAAGTGATGGTTTTGGCCCTGCTGTCGAAATAAACCGTATCGTGCATAAACTGCTGGTAAAGCATGCAGTTCAGCAGGGGCATTCTGTCCAGCTTTTTATAGTAATCATTAATTACATAAGCGCCATTGAAAGCAACAAAAACGAGATTTCCGAACTTATCGCGGGTTACACCCTTACTATAATCCATGAGTTCAACCGGCGCAGGCTGATCTGGTTTAAACACACCGCGATTAGTAAAAATCAGACCCGCACTGGTATCATAGCTGATAAACTCAGTTTCTCTTGCCTTATCCAGTGTATACCTGAAATTCTCCATGGTTTCCAGGTTAACCCGCGAGAGCAGCCCCTGGCTGTTTCCGGTTAAAATCTTCCCGTTGGGCAGGGCCGCTATTTTGGTAAAATTATCCTGCAGGGGATCGTTGTATACCTTCAGTAAAGTGTTGTATAGGGAAGAACAGATAAAAACTCCGTTATCCAGTGTACTGAACCAGTAATTGCCCTGATAATCCTTCACCACATCCGATACCCGCTCGTTCGGAAAATAACATTTGGTTTCACCTGTTTCCGTATTCCATTTGTAGGCACCGTTCTGGGTACAGATCCAGAACTCTTTATTATCCAGAAAAATGCCCTGAAAAATATAAATATCCGGAGGCAGATCAATGGGCGGCATTGTTTCGCAAATCCCTTTGCTGATCGAAAAGGGCGCACTCCTGTCAACTCCTTTCCCCAGGCCCACCAGTTTATCACCGGCACTGATCAGTTTAATCTCACCATAAACCTGGCCCGAGAAAGTCCAGTTCGGCTGACCGGATACAAACAGATTACCCTGGTTGGAAAAAGCATATAGGCGGTTGTTATGATAAACAGAAGTGAGAATAGGATCATACTTAGCAGCCGCATTGGTAATAGATACCAGCGCATGGTTCTGCTTATTAAACGTGTAGATGTTTTTAAAGGAATGAAACCAAACCTGTGTGGGACCCACTACTACATTGTTAAAAGTAACCGAGCCCTTTAATACGTTCTGGTCTATGGCAAACTTCCGGAGGGTATCTTTACGGAAAGAGAATAACTGGTTATAAAAATTCATACACCAGATGGTGCCATCAGCATCTTCCTGCAGGTAACTAACGGCCCGGGAAGAAGTATTATCGAAGGGAACGGTTACAAAGGTCCGGCCATTGAACCGGTACAGTCCCTTATCGGTACCCAGCCAGATATAGCCTTTGCTGTCTGTCAGCATATCATACACCACCTGGGTAGGTAATTGCTCAGGGTAATTCAGCTTTTTTACATACGGAAACTGCGCCCGGGTTTGGGAGAAGAACAGCAATAGTAAAACAACCGGTACAAGGCGCATTTAATCTGTTTTTGTGACAGTTACAGCATTTTAAAGTTAACGGCTGTTACTGACATGCCAATGATTTTGCAGTTTGGGGCCGGCTTCCCAAATAACCGCTTTGCTAAACAATCCAACCCGTTTCATGGGATAAAACAGGCAGTTGGCAAAAAACCGGGGTACCCAAGCATTTATTAACGCAATTTACAGCCGTTACTTAATCAGTAATAATTGGGGGTAAGAGAGCTGCATCAACTGCAGCTTTCTTCATTTTGGGCCTATCCCACGCTTATTTCCTTTTCCATTGTACTTTGCACCCGTTTTACCAACTTATCTATTACAATGGATCCTGTTAAACTTACCCAATACTCACATGGTGCCGGTTGTGGTTGCAAAATTGCTCCCGCAGTGCTGGATACCATCCTCCAAAGTCGTTTACAATTTGCTGATAATAAACAGTTACTGGTAGGTAACAGCAGTAAAGATGATGCAGCCGTATACGATCTCGGAAACGGTACCGCACTGATCAGCACCACTGATTTTTTTACACCGATTGTAGATGATGCTTTCGCCTTTGGCAGAATTGCCGGCGCCAATGCCATCAGCGATGTATATGCCATGGGGGGGAAACCCCTGTTAGCCATTGCCATTCTGGGCTGGCCGGTTGAAAAACTGCCGGCAGAACTGGCACAGCAGGTACTGGAAGGGGCCAGAGAGATCTGTGCAGAAGCGGGTATTCCCCTGGCAGGCGGACATAGCATAGACTCCCCGGAACCTATATTCGGACTGGCCGTCAGCGGCCTGGTAGCCATTGAACAGCTGAAACAGAACAGTACCGCCAAAGAGGGAGATTTTTTGCTGTTAACCAAACCGTTGGGTGTAGGTGTGCTATCTACCGCACAAAAAAGAAATGTACTCAAAGAAGAACACCTGCCACTGATGCTGAAACAGCTGGGCACATTAAATAAAGCAGGAGAAGCACTGGGTAAGATCAAAGGAGTGCATGCCATGACAGATGTAACCGGCTTTGGCTTACTCGGTCACCTGATAGAAATGGCGGAAGGAAGTGGTGTAAGTGCCGAGCTCATCTACCAACGGGTACCCATGCTGGCCGCCGCCAAAGAGTACCTGCCACAAAGGATGGTTCCCGATGCAACCTACCGTAACTGGAATGCTTACAGCAGTAAAGTAGGTTTTGGTGCGGGCGTAAATGTGATGGAAGCTTTTACTCTTTTACCCGACCCCCAAACCAATGGCGGATTACTCATTGCCGTTGATCCGGCATCTTTAACAGAAGTACAGGAGGTATTACAACAACTGGAACTGGGCGATTATACCAACCCTATTGGCGTAATGAAGAGCGTGGGAGAAAAAGTGGTTACGGTTTTATAGCACCTTATGCAACCATACGGGCTGTAAAATGTTCTGCGTTCATCTGTTCCTTGTTCGTCTGTTCATCTGTTCTCCAGCAGTCTATCAATCGCCTTTGCCAGCGCATGGTCTTTGGCGGTAACCACATCTCCTTCATCATGTGTATTCAACCAGATCTCTACGGTGTTCCAGACATTGGTCCAGCGGGGATGGTGGTTGGCTTTTTCGGCTTCGAGCGCTACCCTTGTCATAAAGGCAAAAGCTGCTGAGAAATCAGTAAAGGTGAATTTGCGGTAAAGGGTATTGTTTTGTTCGGTCCACATAGTTGTAAAATTGGATGTTGCATTGGTAAGGTATGCTTTCTAATGCATGTACCGATAAAGCTAAAACACCATATTTCCTTTATTCTTGATCTGCTCATTGGTCAGTTCGGCTACCAGCTGTACCCCATTCATGTTTCGTACCGATTGTTTGATCCACTCACCTTTCTCCGCATCTACCAGGTCTCCCTTCATCAGCCACAAAAAATCCATGTGTTTGAATTCGGGTAACAGGTATTCACCATCACACTGGTTATGATAGAGATAATGTACCAAAAAACTATTGGGTTCGGGCGATTGGTATACCGAAAAATAGTAACTGCGTTCTTTTCTGCGGAGATGGATCTCGATATCGTTGTTCAGACGGAAATGATACCCCAGCTGGTTATTCAGCTGCAGGCAGAACTGGTAATTCTTTACCGGGGCAGTAATGCCCAGTAAACGGGTGTCTTCAAAGAAGTCATCATTCAGTTCTTCTATATCCAGTCTAAGCCGCATAGTTCTTTATTAGCCCGCTGCATAAACTCAGCAGTTTTTTAGAATACGATATCGAATGTTTTTTCTTCCTTACCTCTTTTGATCTTCAACTGGGTTTTATCCCCTTTGTTGAATTTACCCAAAGACTGCATATAACTGTTCACATCAATAAAAGTATACTCGCCCAGCTGCAACAGAATATCGCCGGTTTGCAGGCCGATCTTTTCGGCCAGTTTCCCCGGACTAACCCCATCTATCCGCATACCGGTTCCGGTAAAACCATAATCGGGGATCACGCCCAGGCTTACTTTAAACCCGCTGCTGCGGCCGGTTTGCGGGTCCTTGGTTTTGGTAAAGGGAAGTTTGCCTTTGCTGTCTGTGGTTTCAATGATCTGGTACACCAGTTTTACAATATCGCGCTGACCGGTGTAATTGATCTTGTCCCAATCGTCGGTGGCTTTGTGGTAATCACTATGGCTGCCCGTGAAGAGAAATAATACGGGCATGTCTTTCCGGTAAAAAGCAGCATGATCGCTGGGACCGCTGCCGGTACTGTCGAAACGGGTTACCAGTGTAGTGGCAGGTTTACTGAACACTTCGCCCCATATGGGTGAAGTGCCATATCCGCCAATGGTGAGCTTATGCGATGTATCGTACCTGCCCACCATATCCATATTGATCATGTAATTGGGCGATATGGTAGTGGTAGGATTGTCTAACCAGTATTTACTTCCCAATAAACCCAGTTCTTCGCCTGAAAAATTGATGATGAGGTAATTGTTGTTCACCGGTGCTTTTTTCTTCAGCATTCTCGCCAGTTCTATCAGGGCTGCAGTGCCGCTCGCATTGTCATCGGCTCCGTTGTGAATCAGGTGGCCGGTATCGAGGGCTGTTTTATCCTCCCCATATCCGAGGTGATCATAATGCGCACCCAGGATCACGGTATTTGCTGCATTGTTATTGATAAAACCTATCAGGTTGCGGGCAGTTCTTTTTTTCTCGGCAATGAACACAGCCAACTCTACAGACAGCGTTGCAGCATGATCAGAAAAATAAGCATCATAGCCTTCTTTGGTGATATAGATCACTGGGATCTTCAGTGCCTGGCTTTTATCGTTTTTATTATAGCGGATATTATCAGTAAGGGTAGAGCTATTATACACAAACAAAGCTGTGGCCCCTTTTGCTGCAACGGTATTGGCTATTTTTTTGATCTCTTCTTCTATATCAAAATGCGGATTGGTCCTGTTTTCTTCCAACAGATCTTTCAGGTCTTTGAACCAGGGTTGCCTCGCTTCGCTGAGCGCCATGGCGGGATTACCTTTTACCTTGCCCGTGCCACTAAAAACCAGGGGCTGGTATTCTTTTCCCAATAACAGGGTTTTCCCTTCCACGGTTACATAACTGGCGGGGTCTATCTGGCGGCCTTCCTCTACCGGAAATTCCTGTATAAAACCCTGGTTGCCCTTGGGTTCGAGTCCCATTTGGGTGTACTGCTGTATAATATACTGCATGGCCAGTTCTTCTCCTTTTGATCCGGATCTTCTGCCTTCCAGTTTATCATCGGCCAGGTATTGTACATGCGCCGAGAGGTTGGTAACCAGTTCTGCATTGGCTTTTTCTTCGGCGAGGCGTTTTTTGCGCTTGCTTTGGGAAAAGGAAAAAACGGGTACCAGCACCAGTACCAGCAGTATTTGTTTCATACAAGGTTCAGTTTATGCCGCAAAAATAAGTGGATGATATGGTCTTATTGCTACCCATTACCAAAAACGGTCAGATTCTGTTCCCAATCTCGTAACTCATACCCCTTCTTTGCGGCTACTTTTGCAACCATTCAATCCATTTGTCTACGCCCGACTTACATATTGCCCTGGTTGGTAACCCGAATAGCGGAAAAACTTCACTGTTCAATGCCTTAACGGGCCTGAACCAGAAAGTGGGCAATTTTCCGGGAGTTACGGTTGATAAAAAGACCGGACATATACAACTTGAGCCCGGTTTACCTGCCGAGCTGATAGACCTGCCCGGCACCTACAGTCTCTATCCCCGCAGGGGAGATGAATGGGTGGCCTATAAGGTATTGATGGGGGCCGATGCAGAAATCAAACCCGATATTGTATTACTGGTAGCCGATGCGAGTAACCTGAAAAGAAACCTGCTGTTCTGCAGCCAGATCATTGACCTGAAGGTTCCGGTGGTGATGGCTTTGACCATGACCGATATTGCTGCTAAAAAAGACATAGAAATAGACATCAATGGCCTGCAGGCCGAGCTCGGTATTCCGATCGTGGCCGTGAACCCGCGGAAAAACAAAGGACTGGGCGATATCAGAAAAGTATTGGCGCAGGTGGCCAAAATGAATCCGGGCACACAGGTCCGCGATTTTATGGACACCCGCAAACTGGCACCAGCCGCCATCGAAGCCGTTCAATCGCTGTTCCCGAAGCTGAGTGATTATGCAGGCATTCATTACCTCATCAACCACGAAAACTTCCCGTTAACCGAACAGGAGCAGGAAATTGTAGAACAGATCGAGATCGATAACCGGTTCAACCCCACCAAAACGCAGGCAGAAGAGATCATGCAGCGGTATACCCGCATCCGCCAGATCATGCAGAAACATGTGGTAGAACCCGGTCCGCTCGAGAAAAAAATGTTCTCCGATAAACTGGATAACCTGCTGCTGCACCGCACCTGGGGGTATGTAATATTATTATCCGTTCTTTTTCTCCTGTTCCAGAGCATTTTCTGGCTGGCCCAGTTTCCGATGGACGGGATTGAATGGCTGTTTACCCAAAGCACCACCTGGTTAAACGCTCATCTGCCCAAAGCCTGGTGGAGCGATCTCTTTATTAATGGGATGGTGGCCGGACTCAGCGGCATACTCGTGTTTATTCCGCAGATCATGATCCTGTTCGGACTGATTACCATCCTTGAAGACACCGGCTATATGGCCCGGATCAGTTTTCTCAGCGATAAGCTGATGCGTAAAGTAGGACTGAACGGTAAAAGTGTGATGCCCATGATCAGCGGTTTTGCCTGTGCCGTACCCGCCATCATGAGTGCCCGGAATATCGAGAACAAAAAAGAACGGCTCTTAACCATACTGGTAACCCCTTTAATGAGTTGCAGCGCCCGTTTACCGGTGTACACCATCCTGATCTCGCTGGTGGTGGATGATAATTACTATTTCGGTTTTCTGAGTGTACAGGGTCTGGTAATGATGGCTTTGTACCTGATGGGAACCGTGATGGCACTGATTGTAAGTTATGTGATGAAGTGGTTCATCAGGATCAAGGAAAAAAGTTTCTTTATCCTGGAACTGCCCATTTACCGCGCGCCCCGCTGGAAGAATGTGGGTATTACCATGGTAGAAAAAGCGAGGATCTTTGTGTTTGATGCCGGAAAGATCATCATGATCATCAGTTTGCTGCTCTGGTTCCTGAGTTCTTACGGACCCGGTAACCGGATGGAAAAAGTAGAAGCTAAATATGCCACACTGATACAGCAACAACCTGCAAAAATAGATTCGCTGGAAAAACAGCTCTCTTCCGAAAAATTACAGAACTCCTACGCAGGTATACTCGGCAAATCCATTGAACCAGTCATTACACCTTTGGGTTACGACTGGAAGATCGGGATCGCACTCATCACTTCCTTTGCCGCAAGGGAAGTATTTGTGGGTACCATGGCCACTTTATATAGTGTGGAAGAATCTGACGATAGTTCGCTGCGCCAGAAAATGGCCGCAGCTACGCATGCCAATGGCAGCAAAGTGTACACGCTACCTGCAGCTTTCTCGCTCATGATCTTTTATGTATTTGCCATGCAGTGTATGAGTACGCTGGCCGTGGTAAAACGCGAAACCCGTACCTGGAAATGGCCGGTGTTTCAGTTTGTGTATATGACAGGATTGGCTTATGTGTTAAGCCTGATCGTATACCAGGTATTCAGTTAACTACTTTCCTCTGCGGTTGAATAGAACCTACGCCCCTTTCTCTATCAAGGAAGTTTTTTTCGTGTCTTTCATAAACACATACACCAGCAAAGAAATAAAAATACAGGCCGTGGTATACCAGTAGTAACCCGTTTCGTTACCGGCATTTTTGAACCAGAGCGCGAGGTATTCTGCCGTACCACCAAACAACGCCACCGTTACCGAATACGGAAAACCCACACCCAGCGCACGGATCTTAGCAGGAAACAGTTCCGCTTTTACCACTGCATTGATAGATGTATACCCACTTACAATCAGCAAAGCTGCCATCATCAGCAGAAAAATAGTGAAGAGATCTGTGGTATGGCTGAGCATGGTTAAAATAGGTACGGTTAACAGGGTACCCAATATGCCAAAGCCGATCAGTAATGGCCTGCGGCCGATTTTGTCCGACAAAGCACCAAACAGGGGTTGCAACATTGCATAGATAAACAAAGAAGCAAACGTTAACTGCGTTGATTCGGCTTTACTGAGGTGTACCGTATTTACCAGAAATTTCTGCATATACGTAGTGTAGGTATAAAAAGCGATAGTACCCCCCAACGTTAATCCCACCACCGTAGCCACCGCTTTGGGGTGGTGCAAAAGCTCTTTAAGCGACCCCTTCTGTTCGTTGGATGCATGTTTGCTTTTTTCAAAATCTGCCGTCTCTTCCATATTTCTACGCAGGTAAAAAGCTACCAGCGAAAGCAGGGCACCGATGAAAAAAGGAATGCGCCATCCCCAGTTATGCATCTGTTCGCTCGTAAGAAAAAGGTTTTGCAAAATCAGCTGTATGCCCAGTGCCACCAGTTGTCCGCCAATCAGCGTTACATATTGAAAGCTGGAAAAAAATCCGCGCCTGCCCTTACCCGCCATTTCGCTGAGATAAGTAGCAGCGGTTCCGTATTCGCCGCCTACACTTAATCCCTGCAGTAATCTAGCGAGCAGTAATAAAACGGGAGCTGCAATACCGATCTGGTTATACGAAGGTGTAACCGCAATCATCATTGAACCAAACGACATGATCAGCACGGAAAGGGTCATGGCCCATTTTCTTCCTTTCCTGTCGGCCAGGCTGCCAAATAACCAGCCGCCAATGGGGCGCATCAGAAAACCTACCGCAAATATGCCGGCTGTTTGCAACAGATTGGCCGTAGCATCTTTTCCGGGAAAGAAAACAGGAGCAAAGTAAAGGGAGAACGCTGCGTAGGCATACCAGTCGTACCATTCAACCAGGTTACCAATAGAGCCGCTAACGATGGCCCGGATTCTTTTACCGGAATGAGTAGTAGTGTTTGCCCGCATAAACATCGGCTGTTTAAGCCGGGGTCAAGATACTTATTTAATAAACTGAGGCGTATAAATGTTCCGAAGCAACACATCTGTGCCCCTCTGTTACTCTGTTTCTCTGTGTTGAAAAAAGATAGCTACAGCAGGATGATGGGGGATGAGTGGTGTTTTTCAACACAAAGAAACAGAGGCTGGGAGTTGCACAGAGAAAAAAGTTTTGGTTAGTAGTGCAGGTTAGACAGAAACTGCTGCAGCAGATTCAGCTGCTCCGGATTTTCGGTTACCTGTTCTGCTACCTGTTGCAGCAGGTATTGGCGGGTGGCGTGCCGGGCATCGGCCATGTCTGCATATTTTTCGTTCCTGATCTCGATGGATAGACGCAGGTATTTACCCTGATCCAGCATTTCATGGGTTTCGTAGTGTGTACTCTTATTTACACCTTTCATCATAATGTCTGTGATGCGGGTGATCCATTGTAATTGTCCCCAGCTAACGGCTTCTTCCTCGCTGATGGTTCCCTCATAACTGCCGGTACCCAGTGAGAGAATCCGGATATCATCATAAGCCACCGGTGTGCCATCCTTTTTGTGATAGAAGCCCGCATTACCATACCTGCTGATCTCTGCCAATGCCGCCATGGAGGGATTGTTCACGAAAACACCACCGTCTATTCCCGTAATTAGTTGGTTCTTATACGTAAATGAGTAAGCCGGTAAATATGTTGGCGCCGCAGAAGTGGCCCGGCACACATCATAGATCCTGGCATCGGCCGATGCATCGCCTGCCGCTTCGCTTGATTTGAAAAAAACAGGTTGGTTACTGTTCAGGTCATAGGTAGATACCAATACCGGGCGCAATGCTTCGCTGATGGTTTGCTGAGAGATGAATTGGCGCAAAACCCGGTCGAGCCCTTCGGGGCTATACGACGGGGCAAGCAGGCTCACAATGCGATGCAGGATCTTATCGATCCCGGAACGGATAGGGAAAATCGTATTCCCGTACCTTGTGTAGATATCTGCGATCTGTTCAAGTGAATATTGGGGACTGAGCTGATTTTTATTATTGCGCAGCGTAAGACAGCAGGCAATGAGGCCGCCGGTAGAAGTGCCGGCAATCATATCAAATACATCCTGTACCTTTTTACCGGTCATTGATTCGATCTTTTGCAGGATGCTGATGGGTACAATGCCCCTCAACCCGCCCCCATCGATCGAAAGGATATTGAAGGTTGGCATAGACAATGGATGATGGATGCAATAAATTTCCTGTTTTCCGGCCAGCTCTCAAAGGGCATATTTCCCATATAATCAACGGGAAATTTCCCGTATTGGCGGAAGAAAAAGCCCGGTTATAATCTGCTTAATTTTTTGAATATTTGAAGTTCTATATCCTCACCCCCAAAACTCGACAGTATGACACATGAATGTTGTATTGAATTTTACTTTAAAGCCGATGAATTAGCCAAATTACTGGCCGATAACCCAAATGCAAAAGGAATTATCATTTCTCAACAGATTGTAAGAGAAAAGCCCAAGGGAGCTGAACATTATGTAAACATAGCCCGCATCAAAGCAAGACCTCACCTGGCAGAAGAAAGCCCCACCGATAGTTTGCGGAAAACAGTTACCGGCGGAGAAGAAACCATTAATGGCTGCCCGTTCCCTCCCGGCTGTACAGAATAAGACGGCAAAGGTTTCTATGCATTTTATGACCGACTTATACAGACAGTTGTGAAGATCTTCGTTACGATACTGAATTATATAGATATCGGGGCACCCCTGGTGGCTTTATTGTTTTTCATCAAACCCTTCAAACAGTTACCGAGGGCACTCCGTTATATTTTCTGGTTTGTGGTGGTTCAGTTTGTGACCAACCTTACGGCTACTGTTCTGGAAAAACTGATCATTACCAATTATTCGGTGTATCTCGTAAATATTATTCTCTCGTTTGTGATCTTATCCATCATGTTTTATGAGATCGGCAATCAGTTTATCAGAAAAATATTTCCGTTCACCTCCCTGCTGTTTGTCTGGTTTGCCACCACTTCTATTGCCAATGGAGACGGGATTGGTACGTATAACAGTGCCATTTCTGCCTCGGCCAGTTTTATCATTACGGCTTATTGCCTGGTATTTTTTTACTGGCGGCTGGTGAGGGATGCAAAGTACTCCGGACTTACCGACAGTGCCTTTTTCTGGATCATCATCGGGGTTTTTACCTACTATACAGGTAGTTTTTTTATATTTATATCTTACAAATACCTGATCGTACGTGAAGCCAATATCATCGGTATTCTCTGGCGGTTCCACAATTTACTGTTAACCATTTTCTGTATTTACACGATTTACGGTCTTTCATGCAAAAACTATCAGAAAACATAAGCATTATTTTGGCAGCCTCCAGTATCCTGCTGCTGATCACGCTGTTTATTGTAATGCTGGTAGTGGCTTACCTGAAACGTGACCTGAAACACCTGAAGGAAAAAGAAAACATGGAAGCCGATTTTGAGAACCAGCTCCTGCAATCGCAACTGGAAACACAGGAAGAAACCCTACACCAATTGAGTACCGAGATCCATGACAATGTGGGTCAGCTGTTAAACAGCACCAAACTGCTTATCGGTTTAACCCAGCGTTCCTTACCCGAACCCCCGGAAACCTTACTGATGGCAGATGATACACTGGGCAAAGCCATCCAGGAGATCCGCTCCCTCTCAAAATCGCTGAATAAAGAGTGGTTACAGCAATTTAATTTTATCGAGAATCTGGAAGCGGAAATCAGCCGGATCAATGCAGCCCGGGGCCTGCAGATCAATCTGTACCGGTCGGATACTTTATCGATGAAAGCCAGCGAACAGATCATCCTGTTCCGCATTGTGCAGGAAGTGTTGCAGAATGCCATGAAACATGCTTTTGCCAAAACCATCGAGATCAAGATCAAAGAAGACAACCGTTTACTCACCATTTTCATTGCTGATGATGGTACCGGCTTTGATGAAGCGGCCATTACGCAAAGCGTAGGATTGCTGAATATTAAACATCGCACCAAACTGCTGGGTGGCACGGTACGCTGGTTATCTTCCATCAACAATGGCACCCAGGTTACGATCCAATTACCCGTTAATCCATCCACTCCATGAAAACACCGATCGGAATTGTAGATGATCACCAGTTGTTCCTGAAATCGCTGGGACTGATGCTGAAGAGCTTTAAAGTGTATGATGTGGTACTCGAAGCACTGAATGGGAAAGAGGTTCAGCAAAAGCTGGCAGGGGATGGATCTGTACCCTCTATTATGCTGATCGACGTGAACATGCCTGTGATGAATGGTGTAGAAACCGCCAAATGGCTGAATAAAAAATACCCGCAGATGAAACTGGTGGCATTATCGATGAATGATAATGATACAGTGATCATTGACATGATCAAGGCCGGCTGTTGTGCTTATCTTCTTAAAGAAACACATCCCGATGAACTGGAAAGGGCATTACAGGAGATCAACAAAAAGGGATTTTACAATGCCGATAGCAGTAATATCAATTTCCGCCGTTTGTTAATGACTGAACAGGAATCTCCGGTGCTGTCTGAAAAAGAAAAAATATTTCTGCAATACGCCTGTTCCGACCTTACCTACAAAGAAATTGCCTCCACCATGTGCCTCAGCGAGCGCACCATTGATGGCTACCGCGAATCGCTGTTCGGAAAACTGAAAGTACAGAGCCGGGTAGGGCTGGCAATGGAAGCGATTAAAAAGGGGTTGGTGAGTTTATCGTAAGAGAATTGTTATATAAAAACAATGGTGGTTCAACACTTTAGGTTGTTTCAATAATTTTTTCTTCTTCGGTTAAATCGTAAACCACAGTTGATAATAATACTTGACTAACATTTCATTCCTGACTTTACTTCTGCAAATACCGTCGTTGTGCACACACTGCTTATTTCCAGATTGGTTCTTCTTCCCAGTTATTTAAAAAGCCAAGTTTATAAATGGGAATAGTTGGACTATCAGTAAACAATTCAAGAACCTTTGCTTTTATGTGATGTCCGGGCGTAATAAAGTTGCATAAGTAAAGCATACAGGATATTATAAGAAATGGTTTTTTACTCTGTACGGGTAGTAATGCGTTTTGAAACCATTGTCCTATTGGATTGTTTAAACTTTCAACAGGCTTTTTTACCATATTTCTACTCCATAGTCTTGAATGGTGAGCAATTATATTTCTTACATACGTAATAGCCTCCAGCCAACTTGAAAGTTCACTATGAAGGTGTAGGCCCATCTGTTTAGCTATCATAGATTTTTCAGGAAGCTGGTGTTCAAGATTTTTATACAGCTTGGAAAGAGTTCCCAAAGAAGCTACTTCTAAAATTTTCCATGCATCGGCATCTTCCATTGGGTAGCGATTCCGGTGATCTTTGATAAATATTTCCTGGCTTCGGCCGAATTCCTTTCGTAATTCATCGATTGTGTGTAAATGAATTGTTTTTGTCACACCCGCAATGGTAATGTTTTGTCTAACAAATAATTTCGGGTTCAAATACCATAAGCCCCATATCTCATTGACATATGATAAATCATTTTTGTCCGCAAAGAGATTTCTATTCTTTCAATTGCATCAAAAAGAATCAATCTCAGATGACGATCAAAATTGTAGCGGTCAACAATATCTTCAAAGTAAATATTATTATTAAAAGTGTGAAGCGTATAATCGGCTTGCATATCCCACCAATAACCTTTAAGCCTGTAGTAACTTATGTTTTGTAAAAAATGAGGAGCATTAGCCTCATCTCGGAACAGCATTCCTCTTTGTTTTAATAACGCTATTTGTTTGGCTACGGATAATGGAGGTTTATTTGCCATAGCTATAAAAAAAATGACCCACTATCAGTTCTTATGGTATGATAGCGGGTACTGTTAATACAAAGGTACTTTGTTTTTTGAATTAATAAATACTTTCCCGCAGAATTTCATAAATGGTTGATTATCAAATCTGTCTTTAGGCGGACAAATTATTATTGTTTCACCGGGTGTTATACAAGCAATAAAATATTATGTGTTCTCCTGGTTATCACTCGGCCAGATTGCTCAAAAATGCAATTCGATATTTTACTACGCAAAAATGACTATCATCATTACCTATCATGCTGGCAGTTACCAACGTCAACGATAATATTCCCATAACAATCTCGAAATTTTCCGGGTAAGCTCCCAGGCTTCATTGCTGCTGTTCCAGCTGGTGTCCTGGTTATTTTTGGTGCAGATGCAGAAAAGGTACCTCGCTTTTTTTCCGTTCACATACAACACTTCGCTGCGGCTGGCATTTACCGCACCGCTTTTGCTCGCAATGAATACATCAGAGGGAATTTGTGAAATGGCTTCCTCGTCCCAGTAATTACGCCCGAGCAACCGAAGCATTTTTTCGCTGGCGGCCTCGCTGATCACTTCTTTCTTAACAATTTTTTCCAGCAGGGTGGCCATTTCGCGCGGGGTGGTTTGTCCCCAGCCAAATTCCGACCGGTAGTTTTCCCTGCCCGGTGTGCGGCTGTTTACTTTGGTATTTACCAGGCCCAGACTATCCATTAAGCGGTTAATGGCAGTGCCGGTGCCGGCCAGGGTTTGCAGCCAGAGGCTGGCCGTATTATCGCTCATGGTCAGCATCAGCATCATTACTTTACTCATTTCAATTTTCTCCCCGTTTTTAAATGAGCCGAGAATATCTTCTCCTTCATATAAAAGAGAATCTTTATAAACCAGGGGCTGATGATACTGCAATTCCCCGCTTTCTATTTTACGCATTAGGCCCGTCAGGATCGGCACTTTCACCATACTGGCCGTGGGAAAAAGGCTGTCCGCCCGGATCGCCACTTCCCGGTTGCGTGTCAGATCGTGCACATACAAACCCAGGTTACCCCGAAACCCTTTTACCAGTTCCGTTAACTGTGCCTGCAGCTTTTTATCTGTTTTCTGTGCGTACAGATCCTGTACAAATACCCATAACGCGAAAAAAACCACCCACTGTTTCATATGAAATGATTGCTGTTTGTTCAATTTAGCGTTTTTTTGTATACAAGAACGGGGGCCCAAAACCTAACCAGTGCTTTTCTCCCGGGAAACGGGTATTGTTTTACTTTATCTGCCAACCTATGTTCCTGAAAAATCGGTCACACATCTATTCAGTTTTCCTGTTCCTGTTTACGGTGGGTGTATTGTCGGCTTCGGTAGTTTACGCAAAAAAGGATTCCTTGCCTGTAGCCGAAAAAGGAATGATTGACCTGCGCAAAACCGATCTGCAGAAACTATCCGTACCCATAACCGGTGAATGGGCTTTTTACTGGGAACAATTACTGACACCTTCATCTCCCCCAAAAACACCCGACGCCTATCTCTTTTTCCCAAAACTGTTTAATAAAACCACTCTCAACGGAACCCGCTTGCCCGCCAAGGGTTATGCCACTTATGCCGTAACGGTGATACTGCCTCCGCGTACCCATACACTGGCTTTGCAGGTACCGGATACCTATTGTTCGTACCGCCTTTTTGTGAACAATCAATTATTTGCCAATGCGGGCAGTCCGGATATACTCGAAGAAAAAGCCGTAGCCAAATGGGTTGAAAAAACCATTGAGATCACAGATCCTTCCGATACCCTTCACCTGTTGTTACAGGTAGCCAATTACTGGCATTCAAAAGGTGGTCCCTATAAAAATATTGTGATCGGCGATAAGGAAGCCCTGTTTTACGAACAGGAAAAAGACGAAGCGTTTGATCTGGTTCTCACGGGTTGTCTCTTCATGGGAGGACTGTTCTTTTTTGGCCTCTTCCTCTTTGGCCGTCACGATAAATCGATCCTCTATTTTGCCCTGTTCTGTATGATGTACAGCTACCGCATGGTAGGTGCCCGCAGTTATGTATTGCATACGCTTTTCCCGGATATTCCCTGGAATATTACCACTCACCTGGAATACCTTTCCCTGTTTATCTGCCTGGTATTTTTTAGTTTGTATACCCGTTATCTCTATCCTGAAGAATCCGGTAAACTGGCTACGCGGATAGAAGTGTGGCTGGGATTGATATTATCCGGCATTGTAGTCATTTTTCCGCCGGAGATTTTTACCTATCTCATCAACCCCTTTCTCGTGGCCATGTTCGGGGTAATTGCCTATGCTTTTTATGTGTATATAAAAGCCATGCAACATAAAAGGCTGGGAGCCGAATACGCTTTACTCAGTACCGGTGTGGTGTTGATGGTATTTATAGTCATCAATCTGCAGTATTTTGATATCATAACCGCGCACAAAGGCATTCTGTTTATCGGTTATATCAGTTTCTTTTTCCTGCAATCGCTGATCCTTTCTTTCCGGTTCGCTTCTACGCTGAAGAAAGCAAAAGAAGAAGCCGAGCAGGGATTAAAAGCCAAAAACGAATTCCTTTCTACCATGTCGCACGAGATCCGGACGCCGCTGAATTCGATTCTCGGTATGACACACCTGATTCTGCGCGACAATCCCCGGTCCGAACAGAAAGAACAACTGAATGTATTGTTGTTCTCTGCCAATAACCTGCTGGCCATTGTAAATGATATTCTTGACTACAATAAGATCGAGGCCGGGAAAGTGAATTTTGAAATGATCGAAACAGATATTCCGAATATGGTGAAGAATATTGTTTCCGGTTTACGCACTTCTGCAGAAGACAAGGGTATTGAACTGAAGCTACAGGTAGACCCAGCTTTACAACATAAAGTACTGGGCGACCCTACCCGTATCGGGCAGGTGATTAATAACCTGGTAAACAATGCTATCAAATTTACCCGCAAAGGATATGTTTTACTCGATATCAAGGTAGAAAGTCAAACCGCTTCCACCATTACTTTGCAATTTAGTGTAGAAGATACGGGTATCGGCATTGCGCAGGAAAAACAGAAGATCATTTTTGAACAGTTTACACAGGCTGATACCTCTACCTCCCGCAATTTTGGCGGAACAGGGCTTGGATTGGCCATCTGCAAAAAACTATTAGACCTGCAGGGAACCAGCCTGCACCTGACCAGCGAACAGGGTAAAGGGTCTGTCTTTTATTTCTCACAAACCTTCCCAAAAGTGATTAACGTGGAAAAGAAAACCGTAGATACCCCTTCTTCCATCCCTACAGAAGAGAGTAAACCGCTATCCGGTATGTCTATTCTGCTGGTGGAGGATAATGAGATCAATATTCTTGTTGCCAAAACTTTTCTCGAGCGCTGGGGCGCCACCATTGATGTGGCGATGAACGGGAAAGAGGCCCTTGCCAAGCTGGATACCAGCAAACACAGGCTGGTTCTGATGGATATGCATATGCCCGTAATGGATGGCTATGAAGCCACCAAACAGATGCGTAACCAGGGCGTAACCATTCCCATCGTTGCCCTTACCGCCAGTTTACCGAGAGAGATTGAAGACAGGATCAATGAAATAGGGGTGAATGATATTGTAGTGAAACCTTTTGTACCTGATGAGTTGTTCAGGATCATTCTGCACCATACCAATATTCATCCTTCGAAGTAGGATATAGTTATTACGATCCCGAAAACAAGAATCCCGCCAAAGCGGGATTCTTTGTTACCGGTTGCTTGCGGTTATTATGCCAGCGAAAAATTCAGTGATTGTTGCAATGTTTTCAGTTTTTCGGTTGAGAGCGCTTTTTCTGCCAGCTGCATAAACTCGTCAAACACAAACGGGGGCGCCGCTGCCTGGATTTTTTTGTACCAGTCAATAATTTCGTTCATAGCCAGTCCCTTCAACATCCAGAAACCCGAAAATGCTTTCTCCGCAGGAGTCAGGGATGCTACAATCTGTTGTTCTCTTTCCAGCAGTTGCTCATCGGTGTATTCGCGGTGTAATGTATCCAGTACCACCGTTTCTTCTGCATTCATGTGTGTGAGGTTGAATGCTGTAAAAGCATTCAGCGCTCTTTGTAGTTTTTTTCCTGCCAGTTTCTTTTCCAGGTCAGCAACTGCATTGCGGCAATCATGCAGGGCATCTACCAATTCTTCGCCCAGCTCATGGTCTTTTTCATGCTGCGCTTCAAAATCTGCTACCAGTTCCGGTGCCGCTGCTGCAATTAATGGAAATACCTGTGTATCTTCCTTGTGCGCATGCGCTTCAAAAAAGTTAACGAGCTCTTCTATTAAAGTAATGGTTTTGCCGGCCTGCGCCTCCTGTGTAAAATCGGTATGTTGCACGGTAATAGATGCGTGGTACAACAATGCCCGCAGTGCCTGATGCACCTGGTGAAAAGGATTAAAACGAACTGTTTCCATATAAATTGATCTTTGTTTACGAAAATCGCTTCTCTCATGTAGCTGTGCGCAAATCTGTTGATTTTCTGTTTAGCCTTTTATCACATATTGATGTGGTTGGGATAAACGGAATTATTCCTCCTCCAATGGATGCCTTCAGCAGCAGACTGGTAACCCTTAAATTTTTGTTAAGGGCGTAGGTTTATGGCTAAAACAGTATCTGACAAAAAAAGCGCCTATCGTTCCTGTTTACCCAAAACCAACCAGCATGAAACAGAAAAAAACAGGTACCCTCTTATGTTTGGGCGTTACGGCCATGCTTTTCCAGTATTGCGCCAAAACGGATGCCACCGTATCATCAGCCACCAATACCACATCCACCGTTACCACACCACAATTACCGGCTACTAATTTTAATTATGGCAATTTTGCCCTGCCGGCCCATATTGCCGCAGCTTTACCGGCGGCAGATAATACACCCGCCAATAATCCCATTACCAACGATGGCGCAACCCTGGGCAGGGTTTTGTTTTACGACAAAAAACTATCGAAGAACAATACCATCAGTTGCGGCAGCTGCCACAGGCAGGATCTCTCTTTTTCCGATTCTGCTATTAAAAGCAAAGGTTTTCTGGGTGGTATTACAGACAGGCATTCGATGCCTTTGCTGAATGTGCGTTTTTACCGTTCGGGAAAAATGTTCTGGGACGAGCGTGCCGCCACACTGGAAGAACAGGTATTACAACCCATACAGAACACCACAGAAATGGGACTAACCATGACCGAAGCCCTGAGTAAAATTTCGGTGCAGTCTTATTACCCTGCTTTGTTTCAAAAAGCCTTCGGCACAGCCGAGATCAATGAAAACAGGGTAGCCCGCGCACTGGCCCAGTTTGTACGGTCTATTGTAACCACCCAATCCAAATACGACCAGGTGAAACAGGGGCTTGCCAGCTTTACCGCCGATGAGCGGGATGGCGAAACACTGTTTCTCACCGCCGGCAATATTCCCTGCGCCGGTTGCCATGCGCCACCGATGTTCCTGACCTCCAACCCCACAGCGGGTTTTGCCCTGGCCGATCCTGCTGATCTCGGTATCAATAACCAAGGTAGGTTCAAATCATCGAGTCTGCGCAATATTGCCAATACGCCCCCCTATTTTCACAATGGTAGTGTGAACAGCCTGCAGGCCATGCTGAATAGCAATATTCCTGCACATGGTGTAGCCGCGCAGGACAGGCAGAAACTGCTGGCTTTTTTACAGACCCTGACAGATGCGGCCATTACCACCGACCTGAAATATGCAGATCCCTTTCAATAACCATTTTTCTCCCTCCTTTTCAAAGCAAGCGGAATCGCTTGCTTTGTTGTTATGTAAAAAACGGACACGGGCTTACTGGTAACAACCCTTTCATCTATCTGATTTGACTGCTTGTATAACAACGCGTTGAAAAGGATCAATAACAGAAGAATTTTAGCAAAAGTTCCTGTTGTTATGAAGAAAGTATCCCTATTCTGCCTGAGCCTGTTCTGCGTGGTAAGTCTACCCTTACTTGCCCAGGTAGCAGAGAGAGGAAAGATTACCGTTGCCATTCTGAATGAAAAAAACCAGCCGGTTGAGAATGCAACCGTAGAATTATTGAAAAGCAAAGACTCTTTGCTGGCCAAAACGGCTATCTCTGATAAAAATGGTTTGGCTGAGCTGGATAATATCCGTACGGGAAGCTATCTCGTAAGAACTTCTTTTGTGAACTATGCCACACAATACTCGGCAGTAATTGTACTCAGCCAGGAGCAGTTAAACCTCAGGCTGGCCAATATCGTACTCCGGCCCAGCGCCAAAGAAATCGGCGAAGTAGTGGTGACCGCGAGAAAGCCCTTTATCCAGCGTTTATCAGACAGGTTAGTGGTAAATGTGGAGAACAGCATCATCAGTGCCGGCAGCACGGCCATGGATGTTCTGGAACGCTCGCCCGGTGTTACCATCGACCAGAATGATGTGATTGCGATGCGCGGTCGCCAGGGTGTCATTATTATGATCGATGGAAAACCTTCTCCGTTAACCGGTGCAGAACTGGCTAACTACCTGCGCGGACTACCTTCCAATTCCATTGAACGGATAGACCTCATCACCAATCCCTCTGCCAGATATGACGCAGCAGGTAATTCGGGCATCATTGATATCCGTATGAAAAAAGACCAGCGTTTAGGTACTAACGGAACACTGACTGCCGGATACGGACAGGGTGTGTATGCCAAAGCCAATGCAGGTGCAACGGCTAACTACCGGGATAAAAAAATAAACCTGTTCGGTAACTATAACTATTCGTACCGGATCAATATGAATCACCTGTTTCTAGACAGAAACTTCTATACCAACAGTGTATACAATGGCGGCGACCTGAAAGATAATTTTGCCAGAACACCGGCCGGTTTTCACACGGTACGTGTGGGTGCCGATTATTTCCCTGATAAAAAGAATATCATCGGTTTTGTGGTTACCCGTAATAGCGGTTCATTCAATACCACCATCAACAATAATTCGGTTGTGATAGATGCGACGCACCAGCAGGCTTCTACATTTCAGACTCGTGCGTATAATACCAACGATAATGGCAACACGGTTGCCAATATCAACTACAAACACAGTTTCAATACAACCGGTAAAGAATTAACGATTGATGCAGATTATGGCGAATACAGTTCATCTGCACTTACCAGCAACGCCACCAAATATTACCAGCTCAACGGTGGTTCACTGCAACCAGATTATCTGCTGAACGGCGATCAGCAGGGAAAACTGATCCTGCGCACCGCCAAAGCAGATTATAGTAATCCATTGGCCAAAGGCGCACGTTTTGAAACTGGTATTAAAACCAGTTATGTTTCCTCTGACAACGATGCCAAGTTTTTCGACATGAGCAGCGGCACACCGGTGGATGATATAAACAAGACCAACCGTTTTTTTTACGAGGAGTATAACAATGCAGCCTATTTCAATGTCAGCAAGGAGTTTAAAAAGTTTAACCTGCAACTGGGGTTACGCGGAGAGCATACGCACCTGAAAACACAGCAGGTAAAAGGTGCTATCTTTTTTGATTCCAGTTACCTGCAGTTATTTCCCAGCGCCTATTTTAATTACAAGATCAAAGACGATCAGACACTGGGCATTTCTGTGAGCAGGCGTATTGACAGACCCGGTTACTCGCAACTGAATCCTTTTCTTTTCCTGATCGATGTAACTACCTATTCCACCGGCCGCCCCTCACTCCTACCGCAGTTTACCTGGGCCTATGAGTTGAATTATACTGTAAAGGGAATTAATTTCTCCGCTTCGTACAGCCATACAAAAAACAACCAGAATATCGCTATCGCACGTTTCAAAGATGTGTTCCCCAATATTCCGCAAATGGATAATGTGACGGTACAGATCCCTATCAACTTAAGCTCATCCGATTATTATGGTCTTTCTGTAGCAGCACCCGTTCGTGTAAACAGCCGCTGGAACATGATCAACAATGCCAATTTGTATTACAATCATTTCAACGGCTCACTCGGTGCCACTACCCTGAATAACGGTAAGCCCGCATTTGATTACCGGATGAACAATACCTTCACACTGGGTAAAGGATGGATCACAGAATTAAACGCCAATTTTACCACCGGCGGTCAGTATGGCTTTATGGTACAGGATCCTTTATGGGGCATTGCGGTGGGCGTACAGAAATCGATGTTGAAGAATAAAGGAACACTCAGACTGAATGTAACTGATATCTTCTGGACCAA
The DNA here is from genome assembly GCA_004297075.1 of Chitinophagaceae bacterium. GTDB lineage: Bacteria > Bacteroidota > Bacteroidia > Chitinophagales > Chitinophagaceae > Sediminibacterium. The sequence continues at coordinate 2,191 of SCVK01000203.1, read as the reverse complement.
TCTGCCCAAAGCGGTCATTACCTACACCAATTATATTGAGAAATGGCATGCCAAACGCGAAACAAGGGTGGCTACGCTAAGCTTCACTTATCGTTTTGGAAAAAATACCGTGCAGGCAGCCAGGAGAAGAACCACGGCTTCTGAAGAAGAACGACAAAGAGCCGGAAACTGATTAAACAACGCAAGCAATCAAGATTATGTTACTCGAACCCAACGCAACCAACGAAACCTGTCAGTCCCTTATAGCTTGTGAAGCTTTGCCAATATTGGCAGGTGGGCTGGTAATTTTTGCATGGTGGTTTTTTGCAAAAACAGTTTCAGGTGTTTATAAAAATGACTATGATCATAATAAGCAAACTGAGTAAGATCAAAGGCCTCAGGCGCCGCTACCAGTAATTCTACCGCCTTGCGGATCCGGAGGGTCTGCAGGGCTTTTTTAGTGCTGATGCCCGTATAGATCTCAAAATACCGTTGCAGGGTGCGGGAAGAAACTTTGTATCGGGCGGCCAATGTTTCTACCGACTCGCCAAAATCAAGCTTCTCTTCGCAATGTGCCAGGATCTCATTTACAATCATCACCGGATGCAGGGAGCCTTCGTACTGCTGCAATAAGTGATTGAAATAGTTGGTGAGGATCGTTATCCTTTCAGCAAAATTACCGGCTGCTTTTACTTTTTTCAGGATAGCGGCATCTGCGAGATAACTCAACGGAAAAACCGATTCGCGGTATTCCGCAAAATTGATCTTCTTCTCAAAAATGATGGGAGAGGTTTTGAACTTGATACCAAATAAGCGGTTACCGGGTTTGTGATGGGTTTCGATGTCTTTCTGCCTGGGCAAAAAACCATCTGTTTTCATCGGAAATTTCCTATCGCCCACCTGAATCACAAAAGGAGTACCCAGGTTAATGAGATAGGTATAACCGGTATTGGGAAATAACACATCCGAAAACCCATCGGGATACTGTTTCCACAAACCATCAAAATCCGTTTCCCAGAAAAAATCGATGAACAGGGATAAGGATGCCGGTGCTTTACGCCGGTGATAGTTACGCGTAAAATGCTGTGGATGGATAAATTCAATATGCTGTGGCACTGGCATATCTAAAAATACAAAGACATACACAGTTTATGCATCCACTCATATAAATTCATCAGGCCCTGATCATTTTGGAATGGGTCTTGTAATATTTATCCGGACTATAAATAAACAGACAGCTGCCGTCTTTAATGGTACTGATCACCTGCTTATAGATATTGGTGGGCAATGCCGGACAACCCTGGCTTCTGCCGATATAACCCTGGCTTCTGATAATACTTTCATCTACATAACTCGCACTGTGCATCACAATGCCTCTTTGCAAAGCATTATCATTAATACCTTCTTCCTCGCCCAGCAAGCGAAGCGACTCGCCATGTTTACCCCGGTAGGTATCGCCGGTGATGTAAAAACCAAGACTGCTCTTATTACTATTGCTCTGGTTAGAGAACTGCGTAGGCAATACCTGGCCCGAATTTCTGCCATGCGATGTATAGGTATGAAACAACAGTTCGCCCGCTTGCAGATCAATTACAAACAAACGTTTTTTGCTGGAGGGCAAACTGAAATCAACAATGGTAAGCAGGTTATCCTTCAGTTTTTTTCCGCTGTTCAGCAGCGTGTTGAATCCGGTTAATGCATACTGGAAAGCCTCCTGCGACAAACCCAGCGAAGCCAGGTTCATGGTTTCATACAGTCCCATTTTAGCTTCTACCAGCGAAACCGGTGCGTGGGCTGCAGTAGTTGTAATAACTGTTTTTTCGTTTGACACAGGGAGCGTAAATCCAGCTCCCATCAATAAAAACATGATCGCAACGATCCATGTTGGGTAATGCCATTTCCTTTGCCTGAATACTTTCATATCGGTAATTGGGGGTTTACAATAAAATCATGTAAAAACTGCCGTAAAGCGACGGTCGGTAATGGTAGAATGCAAATTTACGAAATATCCACCACGCGGGGAAGAACCCGGACCGCTTTAACAGGTTTTTCGGAAAAAGAGGGGCCATACAGATATACGGCCCCGTTTCGATTGCTTGCCATATAAAAGAACATCGGTATATGTGAGGCCAGGGGCAGGATCGAACTGCCGTAAAAGGTTTTGCAGACCTGTACCTAACCACTCGGCCACATGGCCCTCACAAATAGAATC
>SCVK01000202.1 GCA_004297075.1 Chitinophagaceae bacterium | reverse complement strand
ATAGATGTTGACCTCCTCAATATTTTTACCCAGAAAACACCCCGCAAATACAAAGTATCTGCCATCAGGGTGGTAGGCAACCGTTTTTTTGATGAGAACCTCCTGATCTCTATTGCCAATATCAATGTAGGCGATGAAATAACCATACCGGGTGGCGATAACTTTTCAAAAGCCATCACCAAACTCTGGGGCCAGAATTATTTCTCCAATGTAGAGATCTACCTCACCAAACTGGAAGGAAAAAATATCGAGATCGAAATCGCTGTTACTGAAAGGGTCCGTTTATCAAGGTTCTTTTTCAAAGGCGTGCGTAAAGGCGAAAGTGATGACCTCTCCGGTAAAACAGGCCTGGTGCCTAACCGGGTCATTACAGAGAACATGAAGATCTCTGCTATTGAGGCCATTAAAAAGTACTATGCCGAAAAAGGTTACCGCGATGCAAGGGTAACCATCAATGAAAAAAATGACACAACGATCAATAATACACTGTCGCTCGAATTTATTGTTGATAAAGGTCCGAAAGTAAAGATCAACAATATCAATTTCGGCGGTAATACCGTAGATGCCGGTAAGCTGAAAAAACAACTGAAAGATACCAAGGAGCGTTCGCGCATGACCCTGTTCCCCAGTTTCGACAAGGGTTACCTCGTTACACCGCAGCGGTACAAGTTCCAGGAATACCTGAAAGACCATGGTTACCTCACCTACAGCAAAACCAAGAAACTGCTGGATCCTTATATCCGCTTGAAATTATCCGGTGCCAAATTTGATGAGAAAAAATTCATCGACGATAAGGAAAGCCTGCTCGAATACTATAATTCACTCGGTTTCCGCGATGCGATCATTGACAGGGATACAGTGTACCATGTACGCAGGGGCGGTTTGAATATCGATATCAAAGTAAACGAAGGACACCGCTACTACTTCGGTAACATTAACTGGAGAGGAAATACCAAATTTTCCGATTCTGTGCTTACCGCTATCCTCGGCATCCGCAAAGGAGATATCTATAACCTGGAAGTACTGAACAAAAAATTGGGTAAATCTGCCTCTCCCGATGGAGGCGATATCAGCGGATTGTACCAGGATGATGGTTACCTCTTCTTCCGTACAGACCCCGTAGAAACAGCCGTGTACAATGATACCATCGATTATGAGATCCGGATTATTGAGGGGCCGCAGGCAACGATTAAAAATATACGCATCAGTGGTAACGACCGTACCAAAGAGTACGTGATCCGCCGCGAACTGCGTACCATACCGGGTGAGAAGTTCAGCCGTACCGACCTGATCCGTTCACAGCGTGAGATCGCACAGCTGAACTATTTCAACCAGGAAAAGATCAAAATCGATCCGGTTCCGAATCCGGATGATGGTACCGTAGATATCAATTACGGTGTAGAAGAAAAATCAAGCGACCAGCTGGAATTAAGTGCCGGTTGGGGTGGTTATATTGGTCTGACCGGTACACTGGGTGTATCGTTCAACAATTTCTCTATCCGTAACATCTTTAAAAAATCAGCCTGGGATCCCTTGCCCATGGGCGATGGCCAGAAACTGAGCCTGCGTGTACAGAGTAATGGTAAAGCCTTCCGCTCTTACAATTTCTCGTTCACAGAACCCTGGCTGGGCGGCAAAAAAAGGAATGCCTTAACGGTGAGTGTCTATAACACCAAATACGGCCAGACCTATGACCCGTATACCGGATTGTACGACCAGAATATTGCCAACTCGAGATATATCTCTACTACGGGTGCAACGGTAAGTCTTGCCAAACAGTTGAAATGGCCGGATGACTATTTCTCCCTGTCAATGGGTCTGAACTATACCCGTTACAAACTCAGTAACTATGCCATCGATCCTACCAATCTTCCGGGATTTGAGAATGGGGTGGTAAACAATATCAACTTCCGTCTGGCCCTGCAAAGGTCATCGGTAGATGCGCCGCTGTTCCCTCGTTCAGGTTCCACTTTCCTGCTGAGCCTGCAGGTAACACCGCCGTATTCACTGATCGATAAGAATATCAACTCGGCTGCCAACCCGTACAGCTTTATTGAATACCATAAATGGAGATTCAATGGAGAGTGGTATGTACCATTGGGGAAACCGCACGGTGAAGACAGGAACAAACAGTTTGTATTAAAAGCTTCGGCCAAATACGGGTTCCTCGGTCGGTTTAACTCCAACCTCAAGATCTCTCCCTTCGAGCGTTTCCAGGTGGGAGATGCGGGTCTGAGTAACCAGTTTGCCCTACTGGGATATGATATCATTGCACACAGGGGATATCCTGTGTACGATAACTCGAATCCTAAGATCAACCCCGATAAACAAACGGCCAGCCAGTACTTTACCATTTTCAATAAGTATACCCTCGAAATGCGTTATCCGCTCAGCCTGAACCCAAGCAGCACCATTTATGCCCT
>SCVK01000201.1 GCA_004297075.1 Chitinophagaceae bacterium | reverse complement strand
GCCTGCGAAATCATGATCCCGTTTTTGCTATGCCCTACCAGGATCACTTTCCCATCAATACTATCTATCAGGCTGCAGATTTTTTCTACACCGGTTTGCAGCGTTATTGCCTGTACTGGGGTTTTATCTCTGCCCATACCCGGCAGATCAATAGCAAATACCTTCTGCCCTCTTTTTTCCAGAATGGGAGCAACCCTGTGCCAGTTCCAGGCGCTATGCCAGGAACCATGTACCAAAATAAATGTTTTCATGTAGATTGATTTGTACGGCAAAACTGCCACAGCTGCCGCTTACGGACAACCCGATACTTGCTTTCTTACTGATTTGTTTTGGCAGCTTCCCATCCAATGATGGCTGTTTTACGATTGATGCCCCACATATAACCACCAAGCATACCGGTTGACTGTATCACCCGGTGACAGGGAATCAGAAAAGCAACAGGATTACTTCCGATAGCCGTACCTACCGCTCTGGAAGCCCGGGGTTTCTGTATTTTTTCTGCAATGGCTCCATACGTGGTCAACTGCCCTTCCGGAATCTGCAGCAAGGTTTCCCAAACCTTCAGCTGAAAATCGGTTCCTTTTACATGCAGTTTGATCTGGTTCAGTTTTTTCCAGTCCTGGGTAAATATATACAGCGCATTCTGCTGAATAATATCAGTGATCTGTCTGAAAGCCGCACGGGGAAATTGGGCCTGCAAAAGTTGAAAAGCAGCTGTTTCTTCCTCCGCAAATGCCATATAACAAATGCCCCGGTGTGTAGAAGCCACAATGATATTTCCAAAGGGCGTTTCTGCATAACTGTAATTGACCGACAGATTTTCACCGCCGTTTTTAAATTCACCCGGTGTCATACCTTCTATTTTCACAAACAGATCGTGCAGGCGGCCAGTGCCCGATAAGCCGGTATCGTAAGCCGCATCAAATACGGTAGCTTCCTGGTTGCGGAGAACATTTTTGGCATAAGCTACGCTGGTATATTGCAAAAATTTCTTCGGACTAACACCCGCCCAGTCTTTAAAGAGCCGTTGAAAATGGAAAGGACTCAGGTGTACTTTGGCAGCCACTTCATCCAGATCGGGCTGCGACCGGAAGTTGCAACGGATATAGTCAATCGCTTCCGCGATCCTGTTATAGTTGAGTTCCTGCTGACTGTTCATGGTATACGTTTATAAAGCAAAACTATTGAGCCTTCCGTTATCCCAAAACCCGGAACTTGCTGTCTTCTCTTTCACCGGTATAATCATTCCCTGTTGAGAAGAGCCATTTCGCAGAGAAATAGCCCGACAAGTTTTACATTTAATCCCAGAAATCATTGCCATGCTGAAAAAAGCCCTCCCGCTTGTATGCCTCCTCTTTAGCCAATCCCTGTTTTCGCAGCAAAATACGTTGTACAATCCATCCATCGATGTACAACACTATGTTTTCCAGGCGCAGGTATCAGATACCAACGATAGCCTGAAAGGCAAAGCGCTGATCACCGTTCGTTTTACAGAAAAAGTGAAGGCAGTTTCTTTTGATCTTGCCAATGTGAACGATACCGGAAGAGGTCTGCTGATAACCGCTATCAAAGAGAAGGGCAAACCACTCGTTTTTACCCATCAGAAAGATCTGGTGCATATCACACTTGCAGATGCTGCAGCAGTAGGATCGGTCAGTACGTATACCATTGAATACAAAGGTATTCCTGCCGATGGACTGATCATCAGCAAAAACAAATTCGGCCGGCGAACTTTTTTCAGCGATCATTGGCCCAACCGCGCCCGCTACTGGTTGCCCTGTAAGGATCATTTATCAGACAAAGCTTCTGTTGAATTTGTGATTACCGCACCCGATCATTACAAAGTGGTGTCCAATGGTGTAAGAGCAAAAGAAATACAGCTGCCGCAGCACTTACGCAGAACCCATTGGATAGAAACCGTTGCGCTGCCTACCAAAGTGATGGCAGTGGGTATTGCCGATTTTGCCATCACCCAGGCGGGAGAAGTAAGTGGTATTCCTGTTTCCAGCTGGGTGTATCCCGAAAATAAGGATCAGGCATTCACCGATTATGCACAGGCAACGGAGATCCTCCCTTTTTTCATACAAAAACTGGGTGCTTATCCGTATCATAAACTGGCCAATGTACAGTCGAAAACCATTTTCGGTGGGATGGAAAATGCCGGTGCCATTTTTTATACAGAAAACAGCATCACGGGTAAAAGACGGATGGAAGAATTGCTGGCGCACGAGATAGCACACCAATGGTTTGGTAACAGTGCCACCGAAACAGACTGGCCGCATCTCTGGCTCAGCGAAGGTTTTGCTACGGCCATGACACATTTGTATATGGAGTACAGACACGGGAAAGACACATTGATCAGCCGTTTACAAAAAGACAGAGATACTGTACTGGCTTTCACCAAAATAAAAAAAACGGGGGTAGTAGACATTAGAGGGCGAACGAATCCCATGGCCATGCTGAATGCACATTCCTATCAGAAAGGAGGATGGATATTACTGATGTTACGAAACCTGTTAGGCAATGAAGTTTTCTGGAAGGCTGTAAGAACTTACTATGCCACTTACAAGGGGAAAAATGCATCTACCGAAGAGCTGCAGAAAGTATTTGAAACCGTTTCGGGTAAAAATCTGCAGCAGTTCTTTATACAGTGGTTATACAGGCCCGAAAACCCCAGCCTGCAAATTAGCTGGAACTATAACGCGCCAATGAAACAAATAGACATGACCATTACCCAACAAACCAGTAGCGATTTTTCGTTAGCGCTGGAAGTAGAACGCATAGATGAAAGGGGCAAAAAAATACGCTCACAGATTCCGGTTAATCAGAAGAATACCATATTGCATATAGCAGCTGACAGTAAACCGGTACAATTCGTAGTTGATCCCGATTGCCGGTTATTGATGGAAACAGTGGTAAAGGAAATAAAATAAACATCACCGGAAAAAACATCAGGGTGCCAACCGCACCATATGCCAGTTATTGCCTAATTGATGTACATATTTCACCCGATCGTGCAGGCGGCTGCTCCGGCCCTGCCAGAATTCAATGTTGGCCGGCTTTACTACATACCCGCCCCAGTGTTCGGGGCGTGGTATAACACCATCGCTGAATTTTTTTTCCAGTTCTTTCACATTGCTTTCTATCACGTCGCGGTTATCAATTACAGTACTCTGCGGCGATGCCCAGGCACCAATACGGCTGCCTGCGGGGCGGGATTGAAAATACTCTTCGCTTTCTTTTTCCGGTATCCGCTCAACCATACCTTCAATACGCACCTGGCGCTCCAGTTCTTTCCAGAAAAAAACAAGCGAAGCGCGTGGATTCTGTTCCATCTCCCTTCCCTTATGGCTATGGTAATTGGTGAAAAAGACAAAACCGCGTTCGTCAAACCCTTTTAATAACACAATTCTGGCTGAAGGTAACCCACCCAGTGTGGCCGTAGCCAGCGTCATGGCATTCACTTCATCTATCTCACTCCTGATCGCATCGTCCCACCAGCGGGCAAACTGCTCCATGGGATTATCGGCCATATCGGCTTCATTCAGGGCATGCATCATATAATCTCTCCGGATATCAGCAATAGATTTACTCATGATCTTTGATTAAGGATACAAAGGTAATAAGAGAAGAATGGAGTTAGTATGATAAAAATCAGGTGGGGGAATTCAAAATAAAAAAGTCAAAAGTCAAAAACAGAACAGGCGCCCCATTTTTGACTTTTGACTTTTGACTTTTCCTTATTCCGTGATCTCAATATGCTTCGCCCTATGTGTGCCGGAAATAAAGCTGTACACCGCAGGAATTACCAGCAAGGTAAGTACGAGCGAGAACAGGATACCGCCAACCACCACAATACCCAGTGGAACCCGGCTGGTAGCCGCAGCACCCAGGCTCAGGGCAATAGGCAATGCACCCAGTGAAGTAGCGAGGCTCGTCATGAGAATAGGTCGTAAACGTTGGGTAGCTGCCTCTATCACTGCCGCCCGTTTGTGCAGGCCGAATTTGCGTTTCTGGTTGGCAAATTCCACAATCAGGATCCCGTTTTTCGTCACCAACCCGATCAGCATAATCATCCCGATCTCCGAGAAAATATTCAGGGTCTGGTCAAACAGATACAAGCTCAGCAAAGCCCCGGCCAGTGCCAGTGGTACGGTTAACATGATGATCAACGGATCGAGGAAACTCTCGAACTGAGCCGCCAGTACCAGATAAATCAGTAATAGTGCCAATATAAAGGCAAACACAATGTTGGAAGAACTTTCCGCATAATCTCTTGATGGACCGTTGAGTGAAGTCTGAAAAGATTCATCCAGCAGTTTGTTACCGATCTCGTTCATGGCTTTGATGCCATCCCCAATAGTTTTACCCTCGGCCAGCGAGGCAGAAATGGTAGCTGATTTGTACCGGTTAAAGTGATAGAGTGTTGCCGGGTTACTGCTTTCTTCCATTTTTACTACTGCATCCAGCGGAATATAATCGCCCCGGTTATTTCTTACATACAGGTTACGGATATCATTGGGATTATTCCGGTCATCTCTCTCTACCTGCGCAACCACCGAATACTGAAAACCATTCATGATAAAATAAGCCAGCCTTCCACCGCTGAAAGCAGACTGCATGGTAGCCACCACATCTGCCGTAGACAGGCCCAGATCTTTGGCTTTCATCCGGTCAATAGTTAATTGTACTTCCGGTTTGTTGAACTTGATGTTCACATCCACATTAGCGAAAGTTTTATCCTTACGTGCTTCTTCCAGAAATTTGGGGATAACTTCTTTTAATTTAGCCAGATCCTGGTTCTGTAATATAAACTGAACAGGCAAAGCCATTCTTGAAGCAAATCCTACGGCAATGGTCTGCTCCTGAATGGCAAAGACCCTGACTTCGTTAAACCTACTCATTTTTTTCTGCAGCTCAGTAGCAATTTCATTCTGGCTTCTTTTCCTTTGATCTGGTGGCACCAGTGCTATCCTGGGTGCTGCAGAGTTGGCGGCGCCGCCCGGACCAAAACCACCCGGAGTACGTGCCTGCACAAAATCATTTTCCGGAACAGAATCAATCAGGAAATTGGAAATATTATCCGAGATCCTTTGCATGGCATTATAACTGGTTCCCTCGGGTGCCGTTACGGTAAAGCGGATACTGCTTCTGTCTTCCATCGGAGCTATCTCGCTTTGCAGCGTGCTCATCACAAACACAATAATACCCACACAGGCCAGTACGATCACCCATGCCATCCAGCGCACATTCATGAAGGCCGTGAGTAAACGTTTGTATCCACTTTCCATCCCTGTAAAAAATGGCTCTGTTTTTTTGTAGAACCAGCCTTCGTGTGCCTTGGGCGAACTGAGATAAACGTTCAATACCGGGGTAATGGTAAGTGACACAAAAGCCGAAATCAGTACTGCCGCCGCCAGGGTTACCCCAAACTCGCGGAACAATCGTCCTACAAATCCTTCGAGAAAAATCACCGGCAGAAATACCACGGCCAATGTAATGGAGGTAGAGATAACCGCAAAAAAGATCTCCTTACTTCCTTCCAATGCAGCTTTGCGGATGGGTAGCCCTTCTTCCAGCTTCCGGAAGATATTTTCCGTTACCACAATTCCATCATCTACCACCAATCCCGTTGCCAATACAATACCCAGAAGGGTGAGGATATTGATAGAGAAGCCGGCAATGTACATGATAAAGAAAGTAGCGATCAGCGATATTGGAATATCGATCAGTGGCCGTATGGCGATAAGCCAGTTACGGAAAAATAAAAAGATGACCAATACAACCAGACTGAACGAGATGATCATAGTTTCTTTTACTTCTTCCAGCGATTTGCGGATATTGATGGTGTTGTCAAGAATCACCGTCATCTCTATATCCGATTTATTGGCACGTTTAATCTGGTCCAATCTTTTGTTAAACTCATCTGCAATCTCTACATTATTGGCACCCGGTTGCGGTACAATGGCCAGACCCACCGCATTTACTCCATTCAGTTTCCATGATTGTTCCAGTTGCTCGGGGGCCAGTTCCACTTTAGCCACATCGCCCAGGCGAACAATACCACTGGCATCTTCCCGGATAATCAGGTCGCGGAACTGCTGCTCGTTACGCAGTCTTCCCAACGGACGAATGATCAGTTCTGTGCTGCTGCCATAGATCTTACCCGGAGGCAGTTCAATATTTTCTGTGTTGATGGCCGTTCTGATATCTGTAAAAGCCACATTGTGGGCATTCATCCTGTCGGGGTTCAGCCAGATCCGCATCGCGTATCTTTTCTGCCCGAAAATATTCACGGCACTTACATCTTTGATCGTTTGTAACTGTTGCTGTAAAACATTCTCAGCATAATCACTTAGCTCCATCAAACTCTTGGTACGGCTCTGTACGGCCAGTACCATGATAAAATCGCCACTCGCATCAGCTTTGGAAACAATGGGTGGTGCATCAATATCCTGTGGCAAACTCCGTTGTGCCTGTCCTACTTTATCGCGCACATCACTGGCTGCCGCTTCCAGGTCAACCCCCAGGTTAAACTCAACCGTAATATTACTGCTACCCAGCGAGCTGGAAGAAGAGATAGAGCGGATACCCGGAATACCATTCACCTGTTTTTCCAGTGGTTCTGTGATCTGGCTTTCGATGATATCGGCATTGGCTCCTACATAACTGGTACTGATGGAAATAATGGGCGGATCGATAGCGGGATAATCACGCACAGCCAGAAAACTGAACCCCACCAATCCAAACAGGATGATCAGCAGGTTCATAACGGTAGCCAGTACCGGCCGCTTTAACGATAGTTCGGAAATATTCATAGCTGAGTGGCTGTTCTGTTTTGAGAGATCAATGAATCAGGATCAGAAATCCGCAATGCAGCGGATCCTTTAATTAAGTAACTGTTCCAATTGCTTAACGCTTTTTACTTTCAGCGTTGATTTGGGTCGGGCAAACAACAAACCGGTTACCACCACAGAATCTCCCGGCTCAAGACCTTTCAATACCTCTACGGTAGCAGCCTGCCTGTTTCCTGTTTCGATGTTTACAAAAGAAGCTTTGCCATTCTTTACCAGTACCACCTGTTTATTCTTATCATCCGGAATAATGGCATTGGATGGAATCAGGATAGTTTTTTTATCGCGGCTGGCCAACAGGAACACTTTTACATAGGCACCCGGGTTCACATTATTATCCTGCAGCATGGCCCTTACTTTCAGGTTACGCGTTGCCTGATTTACCTGTGGTTCAATAGCCACTACGGTTGCTTTTTTGATCGTTTTGTTGGTAGCATCAATCTGCACATCCACCACATTGCCTTTACGGATCATTTTACCATACTCTTCGGGTAAAGTAAAATCGATCTTGATCTTATCTACCTGCTGTATAGTGGCTATGATGGTGGCCGCCGTAACATAGGCCCCCGGACTCACCTGGCGCAATCCTACTACACCACTGAAAGGTGCTTTAATGACAGTTTTGTCTATGAGCGACTGGGTATAGGCCATATCGGCTTTATAACTGTTCACGGCATTCAGGGCCAGATCATAATCGGCCTGGTTAACCCCGTTAATGGCCAGCAGTTTACGCAAACGGTCTTCGGTTTTAACCGCCATTTCCAGTAATACTTTGGTTTTGTTCAGCTGTGCCTGCAGGTCGGCGTCGTTTACACGGGCTACCAGCGTACCCTGCTGAATACGCGATCCTTCCGGAACGTTGAGGTAAGTAAGCCGGCCACTCACTTCCGGATGCAGTTCTACATATTCATTAGCCACTACGGTACCATTGGCTTCAACAGCGTTGGAAACCGTTTGCGGGGTGGCAATAATCACATCTACCGATACGGCCTGGTTGGAATTGTTTTGTTTAGGGGCATCCTCTTTTTTGCTCTTACAGGCAGAAGCCAGAAATAAACCGAGCGAAAGGATATAGAAATGTTTCAAAATCGTATAATTTAAGGGCCGTTAAAGATAAAAACAATTTATATCTGACTGCAGTTTATCTATGAATGGTTAAGCGGCCAAAATAATTCGGTTGAATCTCTGAAATGATCGGTTTGCAGTGTAAATTCATACCGGAACACCCTATTCCCTATTGTAGACCCTTATTTGCCTGCCATGTACCTGCTTAGCCGCTCCCACCCCGCCAAAAGAGCTTTTATTACCGGTGCCGCTTCGGGACTGGGAAAAGCATTTTGTATAGAACTGGCCAAAGACGGCTGGAACCTCGGTATGGCAGATATCAATGTAAAAGAACTGGGAACCGCCGCAGCAGAGATCAATGCCTTTGGTGGAAAAACATGGTTATACCCGCTCGACGTATCTGACAAAGAACAATATGCCAAAGTGGCCCAGGCTTTTCTGGCCGATGCCGGTGGTATTGACCTGCTGTTCAACAATGCCGGTGTAGGCGATGGCGGAGCTTTTGAAGAGTATGGATTGGAGAACTATGAGTGGATGGTAGGTATTAACCAGATGGGGGTAGTATATGGCTGCCATTATTTTATCCCGGCGATGAAAAAACAGCGATCAGGACACATTCTAAATACCGCCAGCGCCGCGGCCATCGGTTGTGCACCCACCATGGGGGCCTATAATATGACCAAAGCCGCCGTAGTAGCCATCAGCGAAACCCTGTATGGCGAGTTGATGGACCATAATATTCAGGTATCCTGTATTCAGCCCACTTATTTCAGAACCAATGTGGTTCAATATGCCCGCGGTGGTGAGCTCGTAAAAAAAGCAACCCAGCTATTCATTGAAAAATCCGGACTGGAAGCCGATACCGTGGCCCAGGAAATACTGAACCGTGCGGGCAAAAAAGAACTCTATATCATTCTGCCGGAAGCTGCCAGAAAAATGTGGTTTTTCAAGCGATTGGCACCAACCTGGTTCAGAAAAAAAGTAAAAGAACAGTTTATGGCGGCCATGAGCAAAGCCATGCGTAGATAATAAACGCTGCACAAACCATCTTATATGACAGCTAACCAGCTATTCAGTCTCGAAGGAAAAGTGGCCCTTATCACCGGCGCCAGTAAAGGTATTGGCGAAGCCATTGCCCGGATGCTGGCAGCCTGCGGTGCCAGAGTGGTCATCAACTCGCGCAAACAGGAAGAATTAGACAAAGTAGCCGCTGATATCAACGCAGCAGGCGGCATTTGTACCGGTATTGCTGCTAATGCAGGCGAGATCGCTGCCTGTAAAGAACTGGTAGAAAAAACCGTTGCGCGCTACGGTGGCATTGATATACTGATAAACAATGCCGCTTCAAACCCTGTATACGGACCAGTAGTAAACTGCGAAGAATGGGCTTTTGACAAGATCATGAACGTAAATGTGAAAGCACCTTTTGAACTGGGCAAACTGGTGTATCCCATCATGAAAGAACGGGGTGGGGGCAGTGTGATCAATATCAGTTCCATTGCCGGACTCACACCCGATCCCGGACTGGGCATGTATTCGGTATCTAAAGCCGCTTTGAATATGCTCACCAAAGTAACCGCCAAAGAATGGGGAGCAGACGGCATCCGGGTAAATGCGATTTGTCCGGGACTGATCAAAACCAAATTCTCCGAAGCCCTCTGGCAGAATGAGAAATGGCTGAACCATTTTGTAAAACAACTCCCGATTGCCCGCATGGGAACCGTGGAAGAAATTGCCGGCCTGGCCCTCTTCCTCGCTTCCGATGCTTCGGGTTATTGTACAGGTACACTATTTACAGCAGACGGTGGCGTAACTATCTAACCCTCCCTCTGCGAAACCACCGCTTCTCTTTTCTCTGCGGTGAAAAAAATAACCCGTGTAGCTACCTAACTGATAAAACATATTGAATGGAATCCGTATTTGCCACCGAACGCCTCAAAGAACTCCTACCCAAAGTAAAAGCCTTTGTAGAAGAAGAATTGATCCCGCTTGAGAAAGAACATACTACCCGGCCTTTCAAACAAACTGAAAAAATTCTTGCTGAAAAAAGAGAGAAAGTAAAAGCACTCGGGCTCTGGAATTTGCATCTGCCCAAAGCAGAAGGTGGGCAGGGTTTAACATTGTGCGAGTTCGGACAGGTGAGCGAAATATTATCGCTGGCCCCTTACTACGGTCAATACACTTTTAACTGTCAGGCACCCGATATCGGCAACACAGAACTCATCAGCAGGTTTGCGTCGGAAAAGATCAAAGAGCAATTCCTGCATCCTTTACTCGAAGGAAAGATCCGTAGTTGCTTCTCTATGACGGAACCTGAATTTGCCGGCTCCAATCCTACACGCCTGGCCACAACGGCCGTAAGGGAAGGAGATGAATATGTGATCAACGGACACAAATGGTTTACCTCTTCTGCCGATGGCGCTGCTTTTGCAGTGGTGATGGCCGTAACCAACCCCGAAGCCAAACCCCACGAACGGGCCAGTATGATCATTGTACCCACCGATAACCCGGGTTTCCGGTTTGTTCGTAACATCCCCATCTTTGGCGAAACAGGCGAGGGCTGGGCCAGTCACGCAGAGATCAATTATGTAAACTGTCGTGTACCTGTAACTAACCTCATTGGCCAGGAAGGAATGGGATTCCGATTGGCACAGGAACGCCTGGGTCCGGGCCGCATACACCATTGCATGCGCTGGATCGGTATTGCCGAAAAAGCATTTGACCTGATGTGCCAACGCGCCGCCACCCGCGAGCTGGAAGAGGGAGTGATGCTGGGCGAAAAACAATTTATCCAGGGTTTTATTGCCGAGAGCCGGGTAGAAATTGATGCTGCCCGTTTACTGGTATTACGTACCGCTTACAATATAGACCAGGTAGGTGCCAAAGCCGTTCGCGACCAGGTATCGGGTATCAAATTTTATGTGGCCAATATGGTATTGAAAGTACTCGACAGATCCATACAGGTACATGGCGGTATGGGATTAACCGATGAAACCATGCTGGCTAATCTGTACCAGCACGAACGCGGTGCCCGCATCTGGGATGGAGCCGACGAAGTGCATAAGCAAAGTATGGCATTGAATATTTTGAAATCCTATGGCCTGGATATCCGGAAAAAGAGATGAACAGTTTTGTAGTGAGAAAGTTTTTTACACACAGAGGACACGGAGTAACAGAGATGCACAGAGAAATTATTTATGACCATGAGTAGTAACCCAACACCCGCCGGGCAGGAACAGGAACTGGATCTGCCCGCATTGAACAACTACCTGAAACAACAGGGCGCATCGGTTGATGAAGTAATTAGCTGCACCCGCTTTACCGGCGGCTATTCAAATCTTACTTACCTGTTACAGACAGCTGATAAAGAATATGTGTTACGCATGCCGCCGCATGGTGCCAATATCAAATCGGCGCATGATATGGGTCGTGAGTTCAGGGTGCTGCAGGCATTAAAACCACATTACCCAAAAGTACCCGCCCCCCTTTTTTACTGCGAATCGGCAGGCATTATTGGCGAACCATTTTATATAATGGAAAAACTGGATGGTATCATTCTTCGCGCACACAATGCCCCCAGGATGAATATCTCCCCGGAAACATTCCGGAATTTATCTGCTGCACTGATCGATAACCTGGTGGCTTTGCATGCGCTGGATATAAACACTACTGAACTTATACAACTTGGCAAACCGGATGGTTATGTACAACGGCAGGTAGAGGGCTGGATCAAAAGATATTATGCAGCCGAAACAGATAAGATCCCTTCTATGGATGCGGTGGCAGGCTGGTTACAGCAACAACAACCACCCGCACAGGTTCCGGCTTTTCTGCACAATGATTATAAATATGACAATGTAATTCTCAACCCCGCAAACCTTTCAACGATAGTGGGCGTGCTCGATTGGGAAATGGCTACCGTTGGGGATCCCCTGATGGACCTCGGCGCCAGTCTTGCGTATTGGTTCGAAGGGGGCGAGGAAGATGTATTCAAAAGCTATAATCTTACCTGGTTACCCGGCAACTTTTCGCGTGGGGAAGTGATAGCACACTATGCACTTAAAAGTGGAAGGGATCTTTCGCATATCTCTTTTTATTATGCTTTCGGCCTCTTTAAAAATGCCGTTATCGCGCAGCAGATCTATCACCGCTGGAAACAAGGCCACAGCAGCGACGCCCGTTTCGGTGCCTTATTACCTATGATACAACTATTGGGGAAAAAAGCAGCAGATGCGATAGAAAAAGAGGTACTGTAAAAAATCTGTGCCCCTCTGTTCCCCCGTATCTCTGTGTTGAAAATTAAAATAGATGTTTTGGGTGATTGGGCCATGAGTGGTATTTTTTAACACAGAGCCTCAGAGGTACAGCGTTGCACAGAGAAAAGCAGTTGTTTCGCCAAACAATAGCAGTTCGACATTCGACATTCCTTATTCGATATTCCCTACTCCTCCCTCCTCCGTAAAGCCCCCCTGGGCACATTCTTCGACGCTTTATACTGTTCAAAACTCTGCTGTATATAATACCCCAGTTCCAGGTCGTTCAGCAGTTGCACCACTTCGTAATCGGGCCGGTAACGAACCATAAACGTATCCAGTTCGGGTGATGTTAGTTTGGTAATCTTACGAACAAACTGTTTACTAAACCGATTGTTCACGTATTTCTCCTGTTCCTGGTCAAGCAGGCGCTTCTGCAAACTCAGAATACTGCGGTTCCGTTTTACACGGAACATATTGATGATCTCATCCAGGTCAAATCCCACCGTTAAACCGCCGGGATTATAGGTTGGATTATTGCTCAGCCTCAGTCCGGGTTTTCTGAAATCAAAGATCTTGGCGTAATCTTTCCTGTTCTGCAGGGAGTCGAACTTGTAATAGCTGTTACGCACTTTTACTTCCGGCAGTTCAAAACTGCGGATATGGATCATCACATTAAAATTATCAAGGTTGGTAATGGTATCCACCGGGTATTTCATCGTGGTTTTACCGATCAGGGAGAACCAGATAGAATCTCTCGCAGGTACGGTAATGGTGTACTTACCCAGCGAATCGGTGATGGTTCCCCTGCCGGATGTACTGAGTACCCCCACCGCTTCCAGCGGCCGGCGGGCAGAGATATCATACACTGTTCCGCTGATGGTAACTACCTGGGCACGGGCCCTGGTAAGAAAACATACAGACAATACCAGCAGCAGAATGGGTAGCCTTTTTCTCAAATCCATCATTTAGGCTGTAATATTAAAGCAGCGGCGGCAGAGTACAAGAAATGTAAGGGGAATTAACTAGGTTTTTGCAGAATAACAACACATCTCTCCCGATAAAAGGCAACTCCATCCAACAGCGATTGGCGGGCTTACTGTTTAAAACTTCGTATCAATGATATAGGGCAACATGGTACGCCAGGTGGGCCAGTCATGGGTAATATCATGCCCCCATATATCGAGGTCATAGTTGATCCCCTTGTTGTAAAGCACCCCTGCAAAACGCCTGGACGCTTCCGGATCTTCATAGGCGCCACTGCCGCTGTAAATATGGATGTGATGGCTGGCCCTGATTTTTTCAAGATACCAGTGATCGGTAAGGTTGGGCAAATAATGTTCCGGACTGTTATAATATACCTGCTCATCAAAAAAGCCCTTGGTATATTCTGTGAGATTGTACACCCCGCTCATACTGATCACACCATTAATGATATCAGGTCTTTTCAGGAAAAGATTCATCGCATGCAGGGCACCAAAAGAAGCACCACAGGTATAGATCATGGTTTCCCGGCTGGTGGCATTGCGGATAAAAGGAACCACTTCGTTAAACACATATTCATTGAACTGGTTATGACGGATGGCTTTGTGTTCGGGCACCATCTCATTGTTCATCCAGCTTTCTTTGTTCATACTATCAATACTGAACACCCGCAGTTTACCAGCTTTGATCAATGGCGATAGAGCATCTATCAACTGAAAACGTTCATATTCCAGGTAATCAGCGGCCGCAGTAGGTATCAGTAATAAGGCAAAACCATAATGCCCGTAAGAAGCGATCGGCATCTCTTTTCCCAATGCGGGACTATACCAGGACGTAAGTTCTCTGTTCATTGCGTAAGGATTGGGGAATGAGAAATAACTGTAGCATAAGAATGGATACACTCCGTTCCTGCATCTTCTATTCCGGCTTTCAAAATCTAGTCAATACAATTTTTCTTGATCTCTTTCCACAGATCACGGTAGCACTGTGCCGCATAACTGCTGGCAGCAAAGGTTTCGAGCGGTGCTTCATTAATGCCCATTTTTTCTACATCGCTCAGGTAAGGGATATAACTTTTCAGGAAAACCTTGTCTTTGTAAAAGCTGTTCATCACTTCATGGTGCAGGTTTTTTCTGTGGTCTACCATGCTGAAGAAACATTTGAGTTTGGAAAGGTCCAATTCATGTTCTTTAAAATATCCCGCTACTGTTTCGTAAGAACGGATGGATAAAGTAGTGGGGATATTGGGCATCAGCACCCAATCGGCCCCAAAGAAAACAGCATCATGCAGGATCGAAATGCCGGGTGGGCAATCCAGGATCACTACATCGTAGTCTTTTTTCAGTCCGGCCAGTAAGGTAGAGATCTTCCGCTTCGACTGTTTCATTTCACTCAGCAACACATCTGCATGACGCGCAGAAAGATCGGCGGGGATGATGTCGAGATTCTCGTAAGGAGAATGCTGTACGGCATCCAGCAGATCCATTTCGCTGCTCAGCAACTTGCGCGATTCGTTTTTGGTACTCGCTTCGGCACCCAGGTAAAAGGAGGAAGAACCTTGCGGGTCCATATCCCAGATCAGGGTTTTATAGCCTTCTTTGGCAGCTAAATACGCCAGGTTAATAGTGGCGGCGGTTTTACCAACCCCACCTTTCAGGTTATAGAGTGCTAGTGTGACC
>SCVK01000200.1 GCA_004297075.1 Chitinophagaceae bacterium | reverse complement strand
GAAGGATGAAGAAGTGAAACCTGATGAGGAAATCAAGGAAGTGGAAAAACTGGAAGATACCAAGATCGGTACCATTAACCAGGAAGGTGCCAAAGACGAAGGTGTGGTAGCCCCTCCTGTTGAAAAAGGAACCGGTGTGGTAGAAGCCCCTAAGGTAGAAGAAGACTACGATAAAGTATTTACCGTTGTACAGATCCCCGCGGAATTCCCCGGTGGTTTGCCACAGTGGACCAAATACCTGGAGCGTAACCTGAACAGGGATCTGCCTGTTGAGAACGGTGCCCCTCCGGGAAAATACACTGTAATCGTTTCCTTTATCGTATCAAAAGACGGAAGCATCAGTGATGTAGCTGCGGAGAACGATCCCGGTTACGGAACCAAAGCAGAAGCGATGCGCGTAATCACCAAAGGTCCAAAATGGAAACCAGCGGTGCAGAACGGCCGTAACGTTATCTACCGTCACAAACAGAGTATCACATTCGTTGTATCAGAAGAATAAGCTGGTGCACGTTAACTAAATGAGAAAGCCCTGCAGTTTTGCGGGGCTTTTTCGTGGGCGTGAATCGTCAATCGTGAGACGTGAATTGTCAATGGGCAATGGTGAATCGTGAGACGTCAATCGTCAGTCGTGAGTGGTCAATAGGTAGTCACTGTTGTCCGGTCAAAAACAGCTGCTGTCCTCTGTGTAACTCCCAATCTCTGGGGCCTCTGTGTTGAAAACACTACTCTATCTCAATTACCCAATGGCATCTATCTTATTTTTAAACACAGAGGCCTCAGAGAAATAGAGGAACACAGAGATATGCAGCTATTTGAGCTATTTGAACTACTTAGTCCCTGCACAATCAGTGAGCTGTAAAATCAAGCGTGGAAAGACTTTCAAGTAAATCAGATAGATTTTACCGGACAACAGTGAATGGGTAATAGTGAATGTTTCTGATCAGTGCTAATTGACCATTGCCCATTGACAATTCACAATTACCGATTCATCCCCACTCACTACTGACTACTCACCACTCACGTCTCACTACTGACGATTCACGCCTTTTATGGAATTTCTGCAAAATTTTCTCGCCATTTTCGCATGTGGATTTTTGTTTGGCCGGGAATCATAGTAGAAACCTACTACTATGGAAAAGTTACAGATTCTCTCTGCAGATTTACTGGACATCCTTTTTGAAGGAAGGAATAAAAGTTATGGGGCGTATGAATTGCGCAAAACCTACGACCGGCGGATCCTCTATGCCCTGTCGGGAACGGTTTTTCTATCACTGCTGTTTGTGGTGGGTTCTTTGCTGGCCAATGCAAAGAAGCCTTCGTCAACGGTGGAGTTGGTAACAACGGTAGAACTGGAGAATTTCAAAAAAGAAGAACCCAAGCCCGAATTACCCAAACCCCTTCCCAAAGAAGAACCGCCGAAAGTAGAAATGGCCAAAGTAACCCCACCGAAAATTGTAGCGGATGAAGAAGTGAAGGAAGATGATGAAGTAAAACCCGTAGATGACCTAGAGAATACCCGCATCGGAACCATTAACCAGGAAGGGGCCAAAGAAGACGGTATAATAGCACCACCGGTTGAAAAAACGGGCATTGGTGTGGAAGCTCCTCAGCTGGAGGATGATATCGATAGAGAGTTTACCACTGTACAGATTGAAGCCCAGTTTCCGGGCGGTATCGAGGGCTGGAGACGGTTTCTGGAAAGAAACCTGAACAAAGACATTGCGGCTGACAATGGTGCCCCTGCGGCCGATTATTCGGTGATTGTTTCTTTTATCGTGAACAAAGATGGGGTCATCAGCGATGTACGTGCAGAAAATGATCCCGGTTATGGCACCAAGGCAGAAGCTATCCGCGTTATCCAGAAAAGCCTCCGCTGGACACCCGCCATACAGAATGGACGTAATGTGATTTACCGGCAGAAACAGAAGATCACGTTTCGGGTGGAGGAAAATGAATGAGTGAATGATAGAATGATAGCATGATAGAATGGTGAGTGGAGGGGTGAATAAGCAATGGTACACCTCTTTCCAGGCGAAACAAATCAAAACATTCACTCATTCACTCATCCTATCATTCTATCATTCACATTCCCCCCATTGTTCTATTTTTGCCTGGAAAGCAAACACTATGAGCGGACAATTGCGGGGATGGGATGATACGATTGTGGCGATGGCTACACCGCCGGGGGTGGGTGCTATTGGGGTAATACGGGTAAGCGGTAAGGATAGTTTCCGGGTGCTCGATGAGATGTTTCCCTCCAAAGATTTGTTCAAACAGCATTCGCATACCCTACAGGTGGGCTTGTTGCAGGATCAGGGGCAGTTGCTGGATGAAGTGGTATTGTCGTTGTTCAGAGGACCCAAATCGTATACGGGCGAAGATGTAATTGAGATCAGTTGTCATGGTTCTCCGTTTATACAGGAAAATATTATCAGGGCCATTACCGGCAAGGGGGTGCGGATGGCCAAACCGGGCGAATTTACCCAGCGTGCTTTCCTGAACGGCAAACTGGATCTTACCCAGGCCGAAGCCGTTGCCGACCTGATTGCGAGTAATACGGAAGCGAGCCGGCGGGCCGCTTTGCATACCATGCGGGGTGGTTTTTCATCCGATCTTAAGCAGTTGCGCGAGCAGCTGATCCGTTTTTCGGCCATGATAGAGCTGGAACTGGATTTTTCGCAGGAAGATGTGGAGTTTGCCGACCGTAGTGCTTTAGAGCAACTGGTCAACCAACTGGCGGTATCTACCCATCAGCTCATCAGTTCTTTTCAGCTGGGAAATGTGATCAAAAACGGGGTGCAGGTGGCCATTATCGGGAAACCCAATGCCGGTAAATCAACTTTGCTGAATACCTTACTGAACGAGAACCGGGCCATTGTAAGTGAGATAGCCGGTACCACGCGAGATACCATTGAAGAGATCCTCAATATCAAAGGCATTCTGTTTCGTTTGATTGATACGGCAGGTATACGCGAGCACACGCAGGATGTGATAGAGAGTATTGGGGTGGAGAAGAGTTATGAGAAAATGCGTGCGGCCAATATCGTGGTGTACCTGTTTGATGTGAACGAGATCAATGCCGCTACCCTGCAGGAGATGGTCACCGTTTTTGAAAAAGAAAATATCCGCTACCTGCTGGTAGGCAATAAAGTGGATGGCAGGGAACAGCAGGTGCAGGAGCAGTTTGCCGCTTTTCCTGAGATCGTTTTTATCTCGGCCAAAGCGCAAACCCATATCAACGAATTAAAAGAAGCGCTGGTACACAAAGCCATTGATGGAGATATTTATGCAGAGTCTACCATTGTAACCAATGCCCGTCATTATGAAGCCCTGCAGAAACTGGGACAGGCCCTGGCAGATGTACAGCGCGGACTGGAAGAAAAAGTACCAGGCGATCTGCTGGCCATCGATATCCGCCAGTGCCTGCATTACCTCGGCACCATCACCGGCCAGATCACCAATGAGGATCAGCTGGATTATATTTTTTCGAAGTTTTGTATCGGGAAGTGACGAGCGCCAGCGAGTCATCCCGCCAATGGCGGGATAGCCCTTCCGCTATTGATAAATGTTCTGTACAGTTTACATTCTAAATCAGCGAATTATACTTATAGATGAAATTGTGACCATAGAATGTACACTTTGTATGGTAATGAAACATACTACCTATTTAATTTTATATCATTCCGTTATTCAACTGTCCCGCTAAAAAGAACAGGGAATTGAATGTTCGCTTGGTCAACTGCAGTCATAAGTACTGCCTTTAATATAGTGTCGGTTAACATTCTTAATTTTTTGTTAGCTGGATAAAGTTCCACGGCTTGTCTCGCAACTTTGTGAATTTCGTTTAAATGGGATAGTAAACTTTGACGATCATTGAAGGACCACTTTAGTGCCCATTCATAATATCCTTTGCAATAAATAAAATAAGTGTACGGATCATCAACGTATCGATCTGTCATCATACCTATTATAACTACTCGCTCACGTTAACTTTACCCACTCCATTCAAAAACTAACCGTGCCATCATGCCTCTGCGAGCCTATTTTTCTGTCTCCCGCAGGTGGCTCTTCGGAGAATACCGTAACACCCTTACTTTGGCTCCCAAACACATCCTATCGCAAACCCAACCGCGCCTTCGCGCCTCTGCGAGCCTATTTTCCGTCAGGCGCATGAGTAAAGCTATCCTTATCATCCTGCCGGAGTCGCCCATTTTTCACCTAAACATCACTCCAGCTAATGCAAAGTGAGCTGCCGCTCGTTTAAACCCGGCCATAGCGCTGTTTAACGGAGAAATAGCGCTGTTTCGGGGAGCTATTGAATTTTCCGGAGCGGTGAAAGCCCTATTTTGTCAGGCTATAACCTGCTTTTTTATTTGTTTTGTCAGGTTATAGCCTTACATTTGATTACTATTTGTCAGGCTTTAACCTTACTTAAATATGAAAAAACAATTGATATTAAATCAGTTAGATGCAAAAATAAGGAAAATAAGTGTCTTGTCTGTACATGATATACCTTCTGCAGGATGGATAAAGGCCATTCGGTTGGCACTGGGTATGTCGCAGGCGCAGCTTGGTAAAAAGCTGAATATCACCCGCCAGAGTGTACAGGAGCTTGAATTGAGGGAAACAGATGGTACGATCTCTCTCAAAACCCTGAGAGAAGTGGCAAGGGCCATGGACATACAATTGGTATACGGCCTGATACCAAATGAAGGTTCTCTGGAGGCATTAATAGAAAAAAAAGCTACCGAACTGGCTACCCGTATTGTAATGCGTACTTCCCATTCTATGAAATTGGAAGATCAGCAGAATACAGGCAAACGGCTACAAAAAGCCATTAAGGAAAGGGCACAAACTATTAAAAACGAAATGCCTAAAATATTATGGGATTAGATTTGGAATACCTGCCTGGGCAAACACCGCTAGACGAAGAAGAAAAAGAGGGGCTGCTCATTCCCACTATCACCACAAGAGGTGAATTAGACGAGTTTGAGCAAAAGAATATTGAGGAAGCGATACAATGGAGTCTTGGCCGCAACTTTACACCGGAAACCATCTTTACCGAAGAATTGATAAAGCAATTGCATCAGCGGATGTACGGCGAAGTATGGGCCTGGGCAGGTCATTTCCGTAAAACAGATAAGAATATTGGCGTTGATAAATGGCAGATTCCGGTTGCATTAAAAAGCCTGTTGCAGGATGCCCTGTTTTGGGTTCAGAACAATACCATGCCGCCGGAAGAAATTGCCATTCATTTCAAACACCGTCTGGTGAGCATCCATTGTTTTCCCAACGGGAACGGCCGCCACAGCCGCCTGATGGCCGATCTGATTATATCCAAAATATATAAACAACCTGAGTTTACCTGGGGTGCCGCCAGCCGCAATAAGGCAAGTGAAGAACGCAATCAATACCTCAAAGCATTGCGTGCCGCCGATGCAGGTGATCACAGTTTATTAGTAGCGTTTGCTACATCCTAATTCTCGCCGCCAACCCTTCTCTCTTCTTCGAAGAGTTTTCCGAACGGGGTCTCTTCACTTAATATCACCATTGGCTCACATTAACTCCCAACATCACCCACCAATCAAACTGTGCCATCGCGCCTATTCTCTTGCCAGATCACAAATCGCAGTGATAAAAGCTTTTGCTATGATTCTGCCGAGCATTTTTCACATAACATTAAATTTAATGTAAATTTTTGCTGTTTAATAAATACTTAATTGGGTAATAATCAATCGTATTTTTTAAAATAGATCCAAAATACCCTCTCTGAGAGGATAAAAAAGGTTTAATATATACATTATTATAATTCATATGTATAAACGACGCATTATTTACAGGTTATTGAATTTTATTAATAAAAAATTAAAGAAACGCTTAACAAAATGGTAACAGTTTGGCTTTTTTGCTAATTTAGACACAATCAATAACCATAAGGTTATAGTAACCAAAACACTAGCTATGAGAAAAAAACTACTGGCAGTACTATGTATGTGCGCCATTGTTGTTGTGGGCCATTCACAAACAACCGTATCGGGTAAAATAACCGATGCCGCAACTGGCCTTCCGTTGGCAGGCGTAACCGTAAAAGGGAAAGGCACTGCTGTTGCATCCGTTTCTGATGCAGATGGGAAGTACAGCATTAAGCTGGCCGCAAGCGTTAAAACACTGATTTTTTCATTTGTAGGCTACACCGATTTTGAAGCTGCCGTAAGAGCAGGAAACCTGGATGTATCGCTTACCAATGCAGTTTCTAACCTGACAGAAGTAATTGTTACCGGTTTTGGTGGTTCTCAGATCAAAAGAGAACTCACCGGTAATATAGCCCGCGTGCGAGGCAAGGATATTGAGTACCTGCCCACCCCCAGTGTGGATGCGGCTTTACAGGGTAAAGCAGCCGGTGTATTTGTAAACAGCCAATCCGGAAAACTGGGCCAGGCAGTAACGGTGCGTGTAAGAGGTAACTCTTCTATCAGTGCCAACAGCCAGCCTTTATATGTATTGGATGGTATTCCGATGACTGCTAACAGCCAGAGTTCTTATGGTGGTGCAACCAACCCATTAACCGATCTGAACCCGAATGATATTGAGTCGATCGAAGTATTGAAAGATGCTTCTGCCGGTGCCATCTTCGGTTCCAGGGCTGCCAATGGGGTGGTACTGATTACTACCAAGAGAGGTAAAGCAGGAAAAACTTCTGTAACATTTAACTACCAGACTGGTTCTTCAGAGGCTTCCAAGCGTATTAAAATGCTGAACTCACAGGAATATGCTACGCTGATTCTCGAAGGTGCTAAGTACCGTGATGATTTAGATGGTACTCCTTTAAATGATCCAAGTAGCTGGACCACTTATGTTAAGAATGACGTGATGGATTACTACAGCTATGGTGGCTGGAGTAAAGATCCTACCAAAACATACGACTGGCAGGACCAGGTATTTCAGAAAGGACCTTACAGACAGGCCGATCTGCAGATCAAAGGCGGATCAGAGAGAACAAAGTTCTTCTCTTCCTTCCAGCAGTTAGACCAGACAGGTACCATGATCGGTAATAAGATCTCAAGAACTACCGGTCGTCTGAACATTGACCAGAAAGCGAATGACTGGTTAGACCTCGGTGTTTCCTTGAGTTTATCCAGAACCTTTAACCAACGTCTTCCGGATGATAATGCCTTCTCCAATCCTTTACAGGCGATCGCATTAATGCCGATGACCCCTTTTACAGATCCTAATACAGGTCTGCCTGCAGGTACACCTCCCGGAGATGTGAATATTCCGATTTACTACAATCCTGTCATTACAGTAAACTATGCTTCTTATGCGCAGGATGTGTACAGAACTTTCGGTAACGCTTACCTGAAAGCCAACCTGATGAAAGGCCTGAACTTCCAGACTGAATTTGGTGTAGATTACCTGAGTCAGAATGAAGAAGGGTATTTCCAGTCGCAAACCGTGCGTAACCAATCACGTGCTTCCTCCGGTTTGGGTAGTAACAGGGGTGCATTTGTAACCAACTACAATACACAGTCATATTTCAGTTATAACACAGTGATCAAGCAGAAACATAATATTTCTGCCACGCTGGGTATGCAATACCAGCAATCGCAGGCTAAGTATAACTATATCGAGGGTACTTCCTTCCCCTCCAACTCTTACCAGAAAATTGCGAGTGCCGCTACCAAATCAGACGGTAGTACCTCACAGTCTGATTTCAGGTTCCTGTCTTATTTCGTAAGGGCTAATTATACTTACAACGAAAAATACATTCTGGCTTTAAGCAGCCGTATCGATCAGTCTTCCCGATTCGGTAAAAATTCCAGATCAGGTTTCTTCCCTGCAGCTTCTGCCGGATGGATCCTGACCAATGAAAGATTCCTCGAGAACAGCAAAGCCGTTAGCTTCCTGAAGCTGAGAGCGAGTTACGGTGTAGTAGGTAATGCTGAGATCGGAAACTTTCCGCAGCTGGGTTTATTCTCGGGTGATGCAGGTTATGCCGGTGCTGCTGGTCAGCGTCCTTCTCAGCTGAGAAACGATAACCTGAAATGGGAAACTACCAAACAGTTCGATATTGGTCTTGACTTCGGATTCCTGAAAAACCGTATTACCGGTGAAATCGATTATTACAATAAACAAACAGATGGTTTGTTGCTGAACGTAAATATCCCGGCTACCACTGGTTTTACCAGCATGGTTAGAAATGTGGGTAAACTGGAAAACAAAGGTTTTGAATTGGTACTGAACACCCAGAACCTGGTAGGTGCTTTCAAATGGAGCACCACTTTTAACATTGCCCGTAATATTGGTAAGGTAAAAGATATCCAGGGTCAGATCATTGAAGGAGGTGTGAGCAGCATGAACCGTGTACAGGAAGGATATGGCGTGGGTGTGTTCTTTACACCAGAATTTGCCGGGGTAGATCCTGCGAATGGTAATGCCCTGTTTTACCTGAATACTAAAAAAGCAGATGGCAGTCTCGACAGGGCTACTACCAGTAACTACAATCTTGCACAAAGAATCGTAGCAGGTGATCCCAATCCCAAATACATTTTCGGTTTCACCAATACATTCTCTTATAAAGGATTCGATGCAAGTATATTCTTTAACGGTGTATCCGGTAACCAGAACAATATCTATGGTATGGGTCGTTACTCTTCTGCCAGCATGCTGTATGAAGATAATAATACCGCAGACCAGCTGGGAAGATGGCAGAAACCAGGTGATGTAACCAATATCCCGCAGGTACGTTTGTACAGGGTGAACGGATCACAGGCCAGCAGCCGTTACATTGTGGATGGATCCTATATCCGTTTAAGAAGTGCCTCTATTGGTTATACTTTCGGTTCCAAACAACTGAGCAAGTTTAAGATCGAGCGGATGCGTATCTATGTTTCCGGACAGAACCTCTTAACCATTACTAAGTATCCTTACTGGGATCCTGAGGTTAACGCCGATTCATTTGACTCAAACATTGCGAAAGGAAACGACTTTTATACGCCACCACAACCAAGAACTTTCCTGGTGGGTGTGAACGTAAGTTTTTAATTAATCAATAATAACTATTATGAAAATATTAATCCATAACATGAGTAATTACTATAAGGCATTTTTGCTGATGAGTATTATTACACTGGCAGGTTGCGAAAAGAAACTGGATATTTCTCCTTACCAGAGTATTGCAGATGATAAAGCTTTATTAAATGAAAGCGACGTACAGGTTACACTGGTAGGTTGTTATGATGGTATACAGAGTGCAGCTGCCTATGGCGGTGATATCCTGGTACTGAACGATCTGATCGGTAATACCGCAGATATCAATTTTACTGGAACCTTTGCGGGTTTATCGGATGCGTATCAAACCCAGATGACCGCCGACAATTCATTTGCCCGCGATACCTGGATTGCAGCGTACAATACTATTAACCGTTGTAACAATGTACTATCAGCGGTAGACAAAGTAACTTCTTCTACTGCCAAGAAAAACTCTGTAGAGGGGCAAGCACTGTTCTTACGCGCTTCTATGTTTTTTGAGTTGGTTAAGTTATATGCAAAAGCAGTAGGAGATGGTGATTACAGTGCCAATCCCGGTGTACCCTTGATTCTCACACCTACCGGTAACGTAACGGATGCAGATTATCCGGCCAGGGCTACGGTAAAAGCCGTATATGATAAAGTGATCGCTGATCTGGTGAAAGCGGAATCTTTATTGCCAACCACTAACGGTAACTATGCAACCAAATGGGCCGCTGCGGCTCAGCTTTCCCGCGTGTACCTGATGCTGAAGGATTATGCAGCCGCAAGAGATGCAGCTGACCGGGTAATTGCGAGCAGTGGTAAAACCCTGAATCCGGATTTTACCAAATTATGGTTCACCTTCATCAATAACGGAGGCGCTACACCTGCTGAATATTTGTTTTCTATGAAAGTAACTTCACAGGATGGTACCAATTCCCAGAATACATATTTCGGCAGAACCATTGGTACTATTCCCGGTACAGCCGGAAGAAGTGACTGTAAGATCAAAGCTGCCCATATTGCACAGTATGAAAACGGAGATGTGCGAAAAGGTTTTTTTGTATTGAATGGCGGTAACTATTATACACAAAAACACCTGGATCGTTTCGGAGATGTAGCTGTTATCAGACTGGCCGAAATGTACCTCACCCGTGCAGAAGCTAACCTGCGACTGGGAACAATTGTTGGTGCCACGCCTTTGGCAGATCTGAACAGGATCCGCAACAGAGCCGGACTTCCTTCACTCCTCTTAGCAACACTGGCTGATATCACCAAAGAAAGAGCCCTGGAACTGGCTTTTGAAGGACAAAAACTGATCGAAGCCAAAAGATTACAGACACCTGTTGGCACACTTGCCTGGAATGATCCTAAGTTGATTCTTCCTATTCCAAGAAGAGAAGTTGATGTAAACAAGAACCTGGTTCAGAACCAGGGTTATTAAGAATAGCCTATAATCGTAAAACGCCGGTTTAACAGACCGGCGTTTTTTATGTAGTATATTCAGACGGGGTATCAGCTGAAATGTCATAGTTTGATCCGTTCTTCTGTAGCAGCACCGGTAGCGGTATCAATACCATTCAGTTGCACATAGTCTATATGCGGCTTGAACAGGGATCCTCCGTTAACAGCAATAAAAATGCGGTTAATAATGATCTGTTTATCATTCACTGTGGTATACACATGATATTGTTTATCTTCTCCTTCTTTCAGGTATAATTTCAATTTCCTGTAAGCAGCCAGATGGCATTCATAACTGTTATCATCCAGTGCTGTTATTTTGATCCCATACGCATATTTCCGCTGTATATCCGTTAGCTCTTCTGTTTGCCCTTTTTTGGCATAACTGATCCAGTAAGCATGAATCGGTTGTTTTTTATCGAGCACCCCATTTTCCATATTCAGTTCATAAATAACCGTATTGGTATTGGGCGGACGTTGCAGGTAAAATAATTGTTTGGGGTTATGTGGCGGTGTAGGATATTCAATGCCCTGTGACCATACAAAGGTTCCTGTTGTTAATAACAGTCCTGTGAATAAAAAAGATCGGTATAACCTGCTCATACAATGAATGGGTTTATATGATACATGAAGCCGGTAGTATTCTCTGCAGCAATATAATTCAGTTTCTGCAATTCTGTAGTAGCATTGGGGTGGGGCATACTGTTATCAGTAGGCGGTCCATCCACCATCAGCCACCAGTACAGCTCCATTAATGAAACTGGCCTCATCTGATGCAAGAAACAAAGCGGTCCTCGCTACTTCCAGCGGATCTGCGGTTCTCGGATTCAGCGCCATACCGGGCAAAATCCGCTCTGTTACCAATGGCGAAAGATGATGCATATCAATGGTTGCACCAATGCTGGTATTCATGGCACCGGGTGCAATGGCATTACAACGGATCCCTGATTTCGCATACACATACCCTGTGTTTTTGGTTAATCCGATCAGGGCATGTTTACTGGCCGTGTAGGCAGCACCGGCTCTGGCCCCCTGCAAACCACCTATCGATGCAATATTAATAATCACTCCGGATTTTTTGGCGAGCATGATCTGTAATGCTGCCCGCATGGCTTTGAACGGGCCATCGAGGTTGATGCGCATCACGCGGTCCCACACCTGATCCGTTACATCGGCTGTGAGATCAAAATTATCCATCACACCGGCATTGTTTACGAGAATATCTACAGTACCGTAGGTAGAAACAGCCGTCTGAACCATCGTTTCAATATCCCCGGCTTTGGTCATATCGGCTACCACAGTAATATAGGTTGCCTGCTGTCCGGTTAAAGCAGTACTGAGTTCTCCCAGTGTTTTTTCATTGATATCAGCAGCAACAACTTTCGCACCTGCCTGTGCAAACAGGATAGCAATGGCTTTACCCAAACCAGCGCCTGCACCGGTTATGATGGCTACTTTATTTTCGAGACTTTTCATGTTTCTGTTTTCCCAAAGGTAGCAGCTTGGGCGGGCGGGGTAAATGACATCCGTCAGGATATGTTTCACGCTTTACAAGGGTTGGCAGCAACTGCGGGACAGTAATATCCTGATAATGAATCTATTAAAACAGAAACGAAAGGTGGCACTGCATCCCCCTGCCATTTTCCCCGTAAGAAAAAGAGTAAAAAGTATTTTATTCCGGAATCTTTTTTATCTTTGCTTTTTATACACAGCCAATGGTATCCAAAACCTGCGAAAATGCGATCCGTGCCTTGTTATTTGTAGCACAGAAATCAAAATCCGGTGCTAAAGTTGGGGTGAAGGAGATTGCGAAATCCATTGATTCGCCAGAACCCTTTATCGCTAAAATATTGCAGGATCTGGGCCGGAAGGGATTGGTATCTTCTTCCAAAGGTCCGAACGGCGGGTTTTATCTCGACGAAAAAGGATTGAAACATAATCTCGCAGATGTTGTGAATGCGGTAGACGGGGACAAACTTTTTACCGGTTGTGGCCTGGGGTTGCGAAGCTGCTCAGCCAAAAAACCCTGTCCCATTCATGACCAGTTTGTAGCTGTACGGGCAAGTATCAAGGAGATGATGCAGAATGCTACCCTGGGCGATTACAATACAGCACTTGAATTGGGAGAAAAGTATTTAAAGAGATAATTTTTTTGCATAATTAAAAGAGTAAAAGGTCTTAAATTATTTTATATGAAAAACCGGATCCCGCGTCAGCAAAAGTATGGTATGGTAATCGGCCTGATTTTCGGTCCCTTATCCCTGCTTGCCCAACATACGGGCATAATGGAAGCAACGCAAGTACCCAGGTCGGGTGTAATGCTTGTATTGGTTTTGTTACTGATGTCCGTTTTTACTGCTGCACTGTTTCTTGCCTGTAAAGTGTGGTCGATGCTTGATAAAAGCCGTAAAGAAACGGAGGATGATAACTTTCAGGAACTGTCGCGCTACCTCGCTAATATGGATAGTGTGCAGATTGGAAAACTACTAACGATTACCGGTTCGCAGCCAACAAAAAATACTGCCGGCAATGGAAATACCAAAACAGTTCTGCTGTTTGTATCTGTGGTGATCGGTTCCCTGTTACCATCCGCTTCTTTGTTTGCCCAATCGGGGGCCAACCAGAAAGGGTTACTGAGTGAAACGGGTATTATCATCACCATCACC
The DNA here is from genome assembly GCA_004297075.1 of Chitinophagaceae bacterium. Classification (GTDB taxonomy): domain Bacteria; phylum Bacteroidota; class Bacteroidia; order Chitinophagales; family Chitinophagaceae; genus Sediminibacterium. Next base: position 15,575 of record SCVK01000200.1, on the reverse strand, counting down.
CTGATACTGATTCCGATACTGGCTGCTATAGGACTGATGATCGTTAAATTATCCCGTATGCTGCAAAACCAACGGAAACAACAGGACCTGGAAAAAGCGGAACGTTTGGCAGCCTATCTCTCAACCTTACCTGCGGAAGAAGTGAACACGGTTTTGCAAGCAAGAAAAAAAGCATTGGATTTTACATTGAATCATACAGAACTATCCGGTCAGCAAGCACCGGCAGATGAGAAAGGGCTGATCAGCAATATCAACACAAGGGATATTCTTCCCTTTGTAGCACCCAAACAGAAAGCAGTGAAACGGCCGCATATTGATCCGGCATTGGCGAAACTGATCCTGTGGTATTTTGGTTCTGCCGCTTTCTGGTTATTATTTGGTACCAGTATCGGCGAATACCTCGGTATCAAATTCGTGGCACCCGATGCGGATCATATCAGTTGGTTAAGTTTTGGCCGTTTACGTCCGGTGCATACCAACGCAGTTTTCTGGGGTTGGGCATCACTGGGTATGCTGGGACTCGGTTATTATATTGTTCCGATGGTTAGTAATACGGCGTTAGCCAGTATTAAAAAAGGCTGGCAGGCACTTCACCTGGTGAATGCAGCGGTGATACTGGGAACCCTTTCTTTAATGGCCGGCATCAATAACGGTGGTGGCGAATACAGGGAATATACCTGGCCGGTAATGCTCTTGTTTGGGTTGGCACTGATACTGACACTTATTAATTTCTGGCAAACCATCAGCAAACGCCAGATGAAAGAGATTTATATTTCTAACTGGTATATCGTATCAGCCCTCATGTTCGCACTTACCATTACAGTAGTGGCCTATGTGCCCAGCTGGCAGAACGGTTTGGGCGAAACGATTATCCAGGGATATTATATGCACCAGGGGGTGGGTATGTGGTTCATGCTGTTTACACTAGGTATTGTATATTATATGCTGCCCCAGCAACTGAACAAACCCATTTATTCCTATAGCCTCGGTATTCTCGCTTTCTGGACACAGATCCTGTTTTATACACTGATCGGCACGCACCATTTTGTGTTCAGTTCTATTCCGTGGTGGTTACAGACAGTGGCCATTGTAGGAAGTGTGGGTATGGTAATACCGGTGGTAGCAGGTACTACGAATTTTATTATGACTTTCAGGGGTGCCTGGCATAAAATAGCAGGCAGTTATACACTTCCTTTTTTCCTGGTAGGTATTATTTTTTACTGTACCGGATCCCTGCAGGGAACAGCAGAAGCTTTTCGGTCTACCAACCTTCTCTGGCATTTTACAGATTTTACAGTGGCTCACTCACATCTTACCATGTATGGCATCATCTGCTTTTTTCTCTGGGCAGGCATGTATGCAGTGATACCCCGGTTAACCGGCAAAGAAGCACCGCAGGTAACCGTAGGGGCGCATTTCTGGCTGGCATTGATCGGTTTATTGTTTTATACAATCCCACTGATGATCGGCAGTACGTTACGCGGACAAATGTGGATCGAAGGGAAACCCTTTATTGAAACCGTGGTACACATGGCTCCTTACTGGTTATGGCGTGCCATCGGCGGAAGCCTGATGTGGTTGTCGCATATTTTCTTCGTGTATAATTTCTACAGAATGGTTAGTACCCGTGAAACCATTGACGTAAAAGAAGTGGCACTCGAAAAACTGCAGCAAAAAATAATTGCTTAATCATTCATCTTAGTATACCAATGGAATTTTTTAATAACCATACAAGACTCTTCCGTACAGCATTTCTTTTTTTTGCAGGGTTAACCCTACTCGTGGCCATCCTGCCCGCAATTAACAACCAGCAAAATAACCAACCACTGCCTTCGGCCGAGCCTGTAACAGAAGAAGCCATGAAAGGTAAACTGGTTTTTATTTCAAATGGATGTGTGGCCTGTCATACACAGCAGGTCCGTAATGTGGATATGGATAAAGTATGGGGCTCCCGTCCCAGCATTGCCGCTGATTACGCCGGTATCAAAAGAACGGATACCTGGCGCAACACCGCTACGTTGATGGGTACAGAGCGAACAGGTTCTGATCTGACGGATATCGGTAACCGGCAACCCAGCAGCGACTGGAACCTGGTGCACCTCTTTAATCCGAGAATTGTGGTGAAAGAATCCATCATGCCCGCATACCCCTGGCTGTTTACTATCCAAAAAGAAACTACTGCAAAAGATGTGGTAGTGAATGTCCCCAAAGAATACCTCAACGGAAAAGAAGGTAAAGTGGTTGCTACCGAAGAAGCCCGCTATCTGTTGGCATACCTGCAGTCCTTAAAACAGGCAAAATTACCGGATGGCAGTCCCACTCCTGATTTTTTATACAAACGCAAACAGGCTGCATCCGGAGGAAATACCCAGGCACCTGATGGTAATCTGCTCTACACGGCTAATTGCCAGAGCTGCCACCAGGCCAATGGGGAAGGGTTGCCCGGTGCTTTCCCTTCGCTGAAAGGCAGTCCGGTAGTGAACGGAAATAACCTGCAATTATATGTTGATATTATCATGAACGGATATGATGCAAGACCCGAGTTCGGGGTAATGCCTGCGGTTGGTACCAACGCGGGTTTAAGTGCAGCGGAAGTAACCGCCATCATTAACCATGAAAGAAACAGCTGGGGCAATAAGGCCGAAAAGGTGACGGAAGCGGATGTAAAGAAGCTCCTGGATTTTGTAAAACTGAAAACAGCTAAGTAATTGTAAAACAGAAAATGATTGCATGAAAAAAGCAGTACTGGTCATTTTTTTACTAAGCATCCGGGTAGCAATTTTTGCCTGTGGTGTTTGTGAAAAACAACAACCGAAAATATTACAAGGAATCACCCATGGAGCCGGGCCGGAAAGCAATTGGGATTACCTGATCATTTCTATAGCGGCAGCCATAGTGGTTTTTACTTTTTATTTTTCTGTAAAATGGCTGATCAGACCGGGAGAAACTGCTGTTACACATATTAAATACCTGACTGTAAACAATGACTGATATGGAAGACAAGAGCCAGATAATCGTATTTATTGATGAGGATAAACAACCCCTGTCTACTTTCACATCGCCGGTAAATTTTGAACTGGATACCAGGAAACTGGTGGATGGGAAACATGTTCTCCGCATCGTTAGTAAAGATCCTTCGGGTAAAGAAGGCATCCGGCTGATCCCTTTTGAAGTGCGTAACGGACCCGCCATTGATGTAGAAGGGATCCGGGAACATGCGCTGGTAGATGGTGTGATCCCGATTATGATCAATGCCTATGGCAAAGGGGATCAGAAAAGGTTCCTGATAGAGGGAAGTGAAACGCCCAAAAGCATTCCTTCCTGGGTTTGGATCCTGATCATCGGTTTTGCAGGTTGGGCCCTGTTTTACCTCTTCACTTATTTTTCACTGAAACCCTGATATAATGCCGAAGGATATTGCTACGTTAGACGACATCAAACAACTGGTAAACCGATTCTACGACCAGGTGAGGGCTGATGCTTTATTGGGTCCTGTATTTGAAGCAAGGATCCAGAACAGGTGGCCGCAGCACCTGGAAAAAATGTATACTTTCTGGCAAACAGTGTTGCTGGACGAACGTACTTATGATGCAAGTCCATTCCCGCCGCACGCACAGTTGCCCATCGGTCATCAGCATTTTGCGCAATGGATGCAGCTGTTCACGGCTACCATTGATGAAATATTTGCAGGCGATAAAACAGAAGAAGCCAAATGGCGTGCTGCCCGCATGGCAGAAATGTTTGAAATTAAACTGGTACATTACCAACAGGCGGGTGGCAAAAGCCTTGTGTAATATGGAAACGCAACAAAAACTCATACGGCTCACGGTGGTGCAGGAGGGAGAGCGAACCGTAATTGAAACGCATGCCCATGCTTACCGCAACCTGATGGTATTACTGAATAATCACTGTTATCTCGAAAATTTTGGTGAATGCGGGGGTATGGGTCGATGTGCCACCTGTGTGGTGCAAACACAACATCCTGCATTGCAGGAACATAACAGGAATGAAGCCAGTACACTGGCCAAACTGCCACCAGTTGAACCGGGAACCCGTCTTTCCTGCCAGATCCATATCAACAATTTGCTGGATGGAGCTGAAATCAGGATACCCGGAGAGGCTCTTTACTGAACAGAGGTTTTGTCACAGTGGTGTAATATTCTTTCCTAATAAAAGTAATTAAATACTTTTATTAAAATAATCTTTTTATCTTTGTCCTATCAAATCATTTTAAAATCATCTTTATGCCAACAACCATAACAGAGAACATTCTGAATGTTACCCTACTCGAACCCAGACAAAAACATCCTACTATTTTTGTGCGCTTTGATGCACTGGCAGAAGGTGAAAGTCTGACCCTGCACAATGACCATGACCCCAAGCCTCTATACTACCAGTTGCTTGGCGAGCGTGGAAATATATTTATCTGGGAGTACCTGGAAGAAGGACCTGAATGGTGGAAAGTGAGGATCTCCAAAAAGCGAACAGGTGAGCAGGATGAAACACTCGGACAGATCGCCGCCAAAGATCTTCGTAAGGCACAGGTGTTTAAAAAATATGGACTGGATTTCTGCTGTGGCGGGAAAAAGACGGTGAAAGAAGCCTGTGCAGAAAAAGGCCTGGATGTAACCAAAGTAGAAAAGGAACTGCAGCAGGCAGATACCCTTCCTTCTTCGCGCCCGGTTCCGTATGGTGACTGGAGTCTTGATTTTCTCTCAGATTATATTGTGAATACACACCATACCTATGTACGTAAAACCTTACCCGATATCAGGGCTTATGCCGAAAAAGTGATGAAAGTGCATGGCAAACAACACCCCGAGCTGGTTCGGATACATGCGCTGGTGGAAGAGATCTATGCAGAATTGTCTGCCCACCTGGTAAAAGAGGAAAAAGTATTATTCCCTTATGTAAAGGAACTGGTAGTAGCCAAAAACCGGTCGCAGTTATTGCAGGCGGCCCATCTGGGATCGGTGCAGAACCCGATCAATATGATGGAGATGGAACATGAAGTGGTAGGAGAGAATCTGGAAGAGATCCGTAGATTATCAAACAATTATGCTTTGCCGGAAGATGCCTGTGCCAGTTATAGCTTACTTTACAGGATGCTGGACGAGTTTGAAGAAGACCTGCACCTGCATATTCACCTCGAAAACAATATCCTTTTTCCGAAAGCACTTGACCTTGAAAAACAGTTAAACTGATGAAAGACACAACACCCATCAAACGTCATCCCGCAATGGTTTCCTTTTCCAAAGACCATCATTTTGGATTGTTACTGGTATGGAAAATCAGGCAGGGATTGACAAAATCAGTCGAAGCCGGTAGAATCGGTAAATATGTTTTGTACTTTTTTTCAGAAGACCTGCTGAAACATTTTGAAGATGAAGAAAAATGGCTTTTCTCCCGCCTGCGGGCCGATGATCTGTTGCGCATACAGGCCGAAGAAGATCATGCAGCCATCTATCAATTGATCAAAGATATCGGGAAACATACGGAAGATACCGCTCTGCTTACAAAACTGGCAGACAGATTGGAGAAACATATCCGTTTTGAAGAGCGGGAGTTGTTTAATCATCTCCAGTCAGTAATCGGAACCGATGAGCTGGCCCTTATCGAAAAAAGAATCGGTAACGATAGTAAAGAGATAGATGAGAAATGGGATGATGTGTTCTGGATCTAAAACTGATAACAATGACTATCCCCCGGGCAAATAGCAGGCAGAAAAGAGTAGTGATCGTAGGGGCAGGTTTTGCCGGATTAACATTGGCCAAAAAACTTTCCGGAAAAAAATTCCAGGTGGTATTGCTGGATAAAAACAATTATCATCAGTTTCAGCCACTCTTGTACCAGGTAGCCAGTTGTGGATTGGAACCCAGCAGTATCAGTTTCCCTCTCCGGAAAATATTTCAACGAAAGAAACATATCATCATCAGGGTTACGGATGTATTATCGGTTTCTCCCGAAACCAATACCGTTCATACGGGAGTAGGTGCCATTACCTATGATTATCTTGTAATGGCACAGGGTGCCGTTACGAATTACTTCAATAATGAACGCCTGCAATTGCATGCATACTCCATGAAATCGGTTTCAGAAGCTTTGCTGTTGCGGAACACATTATTGCAAAACTACGAACAGGCACTCAGTGCTGTAGTAATGGAAGAGCGGCTGGCATTGCTAAACGTAGTGATTGTGGGAGGAGGCCCAACAGGTGTTGAGCTGGCAGGTGCTATTGCTGAAATGAAACGGAAAATTCTTCCGAAAGATTATCCCGAACTCAATTTCCGGAATATGCATATCTACCTGCTGGAAGCGGCACCCCGCTTATTAAACGGGATGAGTGCGGCTTCGGGCAATACGGTTCTGGAATATCTTACAGGCCTGGGTGTAGAAGTGCAGGCAAACGTATCAGTAACAGATTATGATGGAGAAAGGGTATCGTTGAGTAATGGTAACATCATCCATAGTCGTTGCCTGATCTGGGCAGCTGGTGTAAAAGGGAAACCGATACCAGGTATACCTAAGGAAGCTGTTACAGCAAATGACAGACTGTTGGTGAATAGTTTCAACCAGGTAAATGGATTAACGGATGTATATGCATTGGGTGATATAGCCCTGATGCAACTGGATAATTTACCCAGGGGCCATCCCCAGGTGGCACCGGTAGCCATTCAGCAGGCGACGCTGTTAGCTAAAAACCTGGAACATGTAGTAACAGGGAAAACAATCATCCCTTTTAACTATCAGGATCAGGGAAGTATGGCAACGGTAGGAAGAAACCTCGCACTGGTGGAAATCGGAAAAATCAAACTCAAAGGTTTTATTGCCTGGTTGGTCTGGATGCTGGTGCATCTTATGTCTATCATCGGGATCAAAAACCGTTTGTTCATACTGATCAATTGGGTCTGGCAATATATAACGTATGATCAGTCTTTACGACTCATCATCAAACCCGCACACAAAATTAAAAATGATGACAATGAAACAAATCCCGTTCCTGTTAGGACTAAGCCTCTTACTGGCCTGTAATGCCGGCGAAAACACTGTTGTTTCCGGTACGGCTTCTAAAATAGATACTACGGAAAATTTACCGGCAACTGCTGTACCCGCTTTGTCATTGAATGATGGTGTTAAATGGAAGGCCGATGCCAAAACACTGGCTAATGTTACTTTGCTAAAGACGGTTGTAGCAGATGCAGCAAAGCAAAATCCTGTTGATTACAGTCTGACTGCTGCAGCCTTGCAGAAAGGACTTGATAAGATGGTTGCCGAATGCAGTATGAAAGGTCCGGATCATGAGGCACTTCACCAATGGTTGTTGCCATTGATAAAAAAAGTGAATGATTTGAAAAAAGCTTCCGGCGAAGATGCTGCTCTGCAGTTGCGTGAAATAGAAAGACAGATCCATCTCTTTGATCAATACTTTGCCTGATATGCAGATAAATGCCAACACCAAAATAGCTGCACTGATCAAAGCCCATCCCGATGCACTGGAAACAATCATTGCACTTTCGCCCAGGTTCACCAAACTGCGGAATCCGATTCTGCGTAAAGTGATGGCTGGCCGAACGAGTATAGCAATGGCATCCGGTTTGGGTGGCTGCACAGTAGAGGACTTCTTCACGCATTTAGCACCACTGGGGTTCACAATAGACCGGTTAACAGCTGCTGAAGCTGCACCTGAAACTGTTACTAAAATTCCTGACTTTCTACAAAACCTGGAAACCTCCCGTCTGGTAGAACTGGATGTGCGGCCGGTGTTAGAGAGTGGGAATGATCCTTTGAGTATCATCATCGAAAAAGTGAGTGGACTGAAGGAGCAGCAGGTATTAAAACTGATTAACAGTTTTGATCCTACCCCCTTGAAAAATTTACTCGGCAAGAAAGGGTTTGAATCATTTACTGAACTGGTGAATGCCGAACTGGTGAATACTTATTTTTATAAAGCCACACCACAAGCATTTGTTGCGGAAACAGTAAAACCATCCACCAGCGCCGGATGGAATGAAATTCTGCAACGCTTTTCCGGCAAACTGGTTACGGTAGATGTACGGCAACTCGAAATGCCATTACCCATGCATACCATTCTGGAAGCATTGGAAACCCTGCCGGCAGAAAAAGCGCTGTTCGTTTATCACAAACGCATTCCTGTATTTTTACTACCCGAACTACAGGAAAGAAACCTTAGCTACCGGGTAAAAGAGATCAGTGAAACCGAGGTTCACCTCCTTATATACAAAGACTGACATGTTTGCCAACCATGACAATAGCGGAACTGCCACTACCACTTCTTACCGGGTGGTGTTGCCGTTTTATTTCTATGCAGCCATCGCTTTTCTGGTAGCTACTGTATTGCTGTTTCTGTCAACAGGAGATTTGCAGGGTCATTATTTTCATCCCCATACATTAGCCATCACGCATACCATGGCGCTGGGCTGGGGTACCATGATTATATTGGGGGCAAGCTATCAACTGGTACCCGTTCTGATAGAAGGACCTTTGTACAGTAACAGGCTGGCCTATGTTTCTTTTCTGTTAGCCGCTGCCGGGATTCCCTTACTGGTATATGGTTTTTATGTGTTTGATGTAGGCTGGCCTACACAAACAGGGGCATTGTTGCTGATAGGCGCTATCATTTCCTTTCTGATTAACCTCGGTACCAGTATGGTGCAGAGCAAAAAAGAAAACATACATGCTTTGTCAGTCTTTACGGCCAGTCTCTGGTTACTGGCCACCGCGGTGGTTGGCTTGTTATTGATATGTAATTTTTCTCAATCTCTTTTACCGGCCGGTTCACTGAGTTATCTCTCGTTGCATGCACATATGGGCATCGTGGGCTGGTTCCTGCTGCTGGTAACGGGAGTGGGCTCACGCCTGATACCCATGTTCCTGATCTCCAAATACACCCATACCAAAACATTGTGGTGGATCTTTATGCTGATCAATACGGGCTTACTGGCTTTTGTTTTTCTTTTTCTGTACACAAACAGCCGGTGGCTATTTGTGTGGCCATTACTGGCCATTGCTGCGGCGATTGTACTGTTTGGTCATTTCTGTTTCAGGGCTTACCAGGAACGGATCCGGAAAAAAGTGGATAAGCCCATGCAACTATCTTTGTTATCCGTTTTGTTATTGCTATTGCCTATCCTGTTGCTGATACTGATTGTTGTATGGTTAATGCTTTCTCCTGCTGTTAACAGCCAGCTGGTGATCGCTTATGGGTTTATTGTTTTTTTCGGTTGGATAACGGCCATTGTACTGGGTATGACCTTTAAAACCCTGCCTTTTATTGTCTGGAACAAGGTATACCATGATCTGGCCGGCAAAGGGAAAACACCTAACCCGAAGGATCTTTTTACACAGGCGGTGTTTAACTGGATGGGTATCTCTTATGTTGCCGGGTTTGTTGTATTTACGGCCGGCCTATTTTTGCAGCAGGCAGGGATCTTACAAACAGGATCCGTATTGCTGCTCATCACAGCCGTTTTATATAACTGGAACGTGATGAAATTACTGTTACATAAAGCCACTATTGTATGAATGTGATCACCAATAATACACTGAAAAGCACGGTTGCGCTGGCGGCCTTGCAAGATGTGGTGGATCCGGAGATCGGTTTGAATGTAGTGGATCTGGGCCTCATCTATCAACTCGATTTTGATGAGCATGCCGGTAAACTCTATTGTAGCATGACATTAACCACACAATTTTGTCCCATGGGCGATTCAATCACCAGTGCCGTGAAAGAACGTCTGAAACTGGCTTTTCCCGGTTATGAGGTAACCTGCGAATTAACCTTTGATCCGCCCTGGAGCCATGCCATGATCTCGCCGGAAGGAAAAGAATTTTTAAATGAAAAATAAATGCTGAGTCTTACCTGCAAAACAGCCATTAAAGCGGTTATCTATCTTTCATCCCGTTTTGAACGGGATGAAAAGAGCAGCATCAAAGAGATTGCCTCCTACATTGAGGCCAGTGAACATACCGTTGGAAAAATGCTGCAGGTGCTGGTAAAAGAAAAAGTGATCAATAGTGCCAAAGGGCCTACCGGCGGCTTTTATATAACGGCGAAGCAAAAGAACCAGCCTGTGATCAATATTATTGATGCCATAGATGGAAAAGAAGTGTTTGACCAGTGTGGTCTGGGATTGAGCCAATGTTCGGCAACCCACCCCTGTCCGATACACAATGACTATAAAGTGATCCGTGACGGATTTAAAACAATGTGCCAGCGTAAAAAGATCAGCGACCTTTGCGAAACCGTTAATGAGGGGTTGGCTTATCTTGTTGGTTAATACAGCCCGATGTAGATCTTTTCGTCTATCTGATATGTTGAACTCCCACTTATCAGAAACGCCGTCACTGGCTATCCTATAGTCTTACCTGTTGCAAATAAAGATCACCCCATCTTTTATCTCAGCCGCAAACTCGCGGATCGTTTTATTGCTGAACATATCTTTGAGCTGTTTGCGGATAGGTTTGAACTGCAGGTGCATGGGACAGGGTTGCGTTTCGGAACATTGTTTCAGTCCGAGTACACATTTCTCCAGCATTTCTTCCTCACCCATGGCCTGTATGATGCAACTGATGGGCAGGCTTTTTGCTTTTTCGGTTAGGTAAAATCCACCATTGGGTCCGCGTACAGAACTGATGATATGGTTATCTCTGCTCAGTAACTGCAGAATTTTTGCCGTAAATGAACGCGGCGAATCGATAGCAACTGCGATTTCATCAATGCCCAGTTTAGCTACTTCGGAACCTTTCTGTGCGATGTAGATAGTGGCTCTTAAGGCGTATTCTGTTGCTTTTGTAAACATAGGATTATAGGTTGGCCACCTTTTTACAGGCTGGAACTGTGTTTATAATGATCGGGGTTGAACCATTCTGCATAAGAATTATTGGTCTCATACAATTTCATATACGATAAACAGCTGTGGGCAGGTACCCTGTCTTTGAGTTTTTTGGCGATAAAAACCAACAGGTTTTCAGCCGATGGCTCTACTTCCCAGCTAACCAGGTTCTCCTGACCCGCAAAGGAAGGATGTACTGCCAGAAAATCATGGGATAAAACCAGTTTGTGATCCAGCTGGTTGATCACTTCCGACACTACCAACTGTTTGATATCCTTAAAATCTACTTCAAATCCAGGAGCGGGTATGTATTCGGTACCGGTATTGGTACCTGTAATGGCCAGGTGTAATTCATAAGAATGACCGTGTACATGTTTGCAGGGACCCTCATACCCATGAATGGCATGGGCCATCTCGAAATGGAAGATTTTAGTAAGCTGGATCATGAAAAACCATTAGCGGGTGCCTAAATGGCAGTTCCTGGTAAATAAATAAGGGCAAAACTATCCTTTATTATTATATTTGCGCCATAAATTTCGATTTATGGAGAGAAATGCAGCTGGCTTCCGGAGGCGATTCCGGCCATCACTGATTTATTCCCGATGGCTTTCGGCTAAGGTGTTACAACGTTTTCTCTTTATATTGCAATCCTGTACGATCTGGCGATGTACATTTTACATCGGTCTTTTGAAAATGCAGGTACTAAAAACAGGCCAGCCGAGTCAGCACAGGCCAGCATAATAAACCGGAATCCGTAGGATCCTGATGAGATCACCGGATAAACTAACACCCCCAGACACTGAACTATGATACAACAAAGTTTACAGGAAAAGTTACAGGGTTTTACCATACCCACTGAGTTGAAAAAAGCGGGAATGTACCCTTATTTCAGGCCTATTGAGGAGAATCACGATACAGAAGTGGTGATTGACGGAAGAAGGATCTTGATGTTTGGTTCGAATAGTTATATGGGCTTAACCAATCACCCCAAAGTAACAGAAGCGGCTAAAAAAGCGATTGATATTTATGGTAGCTGTTGTTCGGGTTCCCGTTTTCTGAACGGAACCTCTAATCTGCATATAGAACTGGAAGAAAAACTGGCTGATTTTGTAGGTAAAGAAGCGGCTTTGATGTTTACCACCGGTTTCCAGGCCAACCTGGGTGCGGTGGCTACTTTTACCGGCAGAACCGGTGTAATCATCATGGATGAACTGGATCATGCTTCCATTATTGAAGGCAGCCGTTTGTCTTTTTCGCGTGTGCTGAAATTTGCGCACAACGATATGAATGACCTGGAAAGGGTACTGCAGAGTATCCAGTCTGAGAAAATAAAACTGATTGTGGTAGATGGTATTTTCAGTATGGAAGGAGATATCTGTAACCTGCCCGAAATTACCCGCCTGGCCAACCAGTACGAAGCCATGGTGATGGTAGATGATGCACACGCCATTGGTGTGATCGGCGACAGGGGAAGAGGAACCGCCAATCATTTTGGTTTAACCAGTGATGTGGATATGATTATGGGAACCTTCAGTAAATCGCTGGCATCGGTGGGTGGTTTTATCGCTACTACCAAAGAAGCGATAAATTACCTCAAGCACCACGCAAGACCGATGATCTTCAGTGCCAGTGTACCGCCTTCTGCCGTAGCCGCGGCCATGGCAGCCCTTGATATCATCAAGGCAGAACCGGAAAGACAGGAAGCGCTCTGGGACAATACCAACTATATGGCTTCTGCCCTGCAGGATCTGGGCTTTGATATCAATACCTCTAAAACACCCATCATCCCTGTTTATATCCGTGATAATGAACTTACCTTCCGCTTTAACCAGCGTTTGTACGAAGAAGGTATATTTGTAAATCCGGTGGTATCTCCGGCCGTAAAAAGTGATGCGTCACTGATACGTTTGTCGATCATGGCAACCCATACCCGCAGTCAGCTGGATGAGGCCCTTGAAAAAATCGAGAAAGTAGCCAACGAACTCCACGTACTTGAAATGAAACATTCATGATGTGTGGAGTATGAAGCCGGGAATTGTACCCTTTATCATGCTTAAAACACATTCATGCAAATCACTGTAAAAGAGGTAGCTACTAAAAAAGAGTTAAACGATTTTATTGCCTTCCCTCTCCGTTTGTACAAAGGCAATCCCTTTTTTGTACCGCCGCTGCATTTTGATGAGAAGGCAACACTACGCAAAGACAAGAACCCGGCTTTTGATTACTGTGAAGCCCGTTACTGGCTGGCATACAAGGATGGAAAAATTGTAGGCAGGATTGCAGGTATCATTAACCATGCTTATATAGAGAAATGGAAGAACCGCTATATGCGTTTTGGCTGGATCGATTTTGAAGAGGATCCTGCCATTGCTGCAGCATTGATAGGTGAGGTTGAAAAATGGGCTAAGGAAAAAGATATGAAAGCGGTGCATGGCCCGATGGGTTTCACTGACCTGGATCATGAAGGTATGCTGGTAGAAGGGTTTGACCGCGTGGGTACCTTGGCTACCATTTATAACTATCCGTATTATCCGGTTTTCATGGAGCAACTGGGTTATACCAAAGATGCGGATTGGATAGAGTACCTGGTAAAAGTGCCGGAAGTGATACCCGAGAAGATGGAAAAAATGGCCAGCGTGGTAGAGCGCCGCTTGGGGTTACAGGTACTAAAGGCGAAGAGTGCCAAAGAGATCCTGCCCTATGCCCCGGCTATTTTTGAACTGATCAATGAAGCCTATGTAGACCTGTACGGGGTGGTTCCTTTAACAAAAAAACAGATACAGTATTATACCAAACAATATTTCTCTTTCATACGTCCGGATTTTGTGCCGCTGATCCTGGATAAGGAAGGTAAGCTGGTGGCTTTTGGTGTTACTATGCCATCGTTATCGGCAGCGTTGAAGAAAGCAAAGGGCAGCCTTCTGCCTTTCGGTTTTGTGCATATCCTCAAAGCGTTGAAGAAAAACGACCTGGCCGATCTGTACCTGGTAGCGATCCGCAAAGACATGCAGGGAAAGGGGGTAAACGCATTGCTGATGTACGAAGTGAACAAATCGTATATCCGGAACGGGATCCGTTATGCAGAAACCAATCCGGAACTGGAGCTGAATACCAAGGTGCAATCTATCTGGGAGCATTTCGATGCGGAACAGCATAAAAGAAGGCGTGCTTTCATCAAACATTTATAATCCCTGAATTTTCCGGATGCAAAAAAATATACTGATCACAGGTGCCAGTGGTTTTATTGGTAGTTTCCTGGTAGAAGAAGCCATCCGGAGAGGGTACCGCGTATTTGCAGGCATCCGTTCATCCAGCAGCCGTAAATACCTGACTGATCCCGCCATTCATTTTCTGGAGCTGGACATGTCTGATACAGCATCCATGACCCAAATATTAACCGATGCAGTCAACACCCATGGTGCATTTGATTATGTGGTGCATGCGGCAGGGATTACCAAGTCTTTACATCTCTCTGAATATTATGAAGTGAATGTAGCCAGTACCGAAAGACTGGTAACCGTTCTGCAGCAGGAAAAACTGTTGAGGGAGAAATTTGTTTTTGTGAGTAGCCTGGCTTCGTATGGGCCGGGTACAGGCAGAAACCCTATTACTGCCCTGTCAACGCCCAACCCGATAACAGCCTATGGCCGCAGTAAACGGGAAGCCGAAAATCTGTTATACAAACAAACAGATCTGCCATTCCTGATCATCAATCCCACGGCGGTGTATGGCCCGAGGGACAAGGATTTCCTGTTTGTATTGCAAACAGTGCAGCAAAAACTCGAACTATATGTAGGCAGCCGGGAACAACTGCTCAGCTTTGTGCATGTGATGGATCTGGTAAAAGCGATTTTTCTCGCAACCGAATCGCCCCTGGTACAGCAGAATTTCCTGGTATCGGACCTGGCTAATTATTCTACCGCTGAAATGAACAGGATCATCAAACAGCAACTGGGGGTTTCTACGTTTGCACTTACGGTACCCGGCTGGATCGCGGTTACGGCAGCGGTGATGTCGGAAGCGGTGGGTAACCTGCGTGGTAAAGTGCCTTTACTGAACAGGGAGCGGTTAAAAGAATTCAGGGCCAGCAACTGGGCTGCGGCCTGTACTGAACTGGAGCAATTGGGTTACCAGCCTGATTTTGATCTGGAGAAGGGATTGGCAGACACCATTAGCTGGTACAGAACTGCGGGTTTATTGAAGTAGTATCTAAGAAGTAACTATATATAATATAACAGCCGGGGCAACGAAAGTTGAACCGGCTGTTATCATTGTTAGCAGATGGCTTATTCTCCCCTGTCGTATTTGCTCAGCACTTCCAGATTACCGGTAGGGTCGGATTTAAGGGTGATCAGTTTTTTGGTTCCTTCCAGGATAACATGGTATTCAACGTTGCTGTCGCTTGATTTTTCTATTACGCTGTGTATCTTATAATCGGGATAACTTTTCTTCACCCGGTTCAGTACCAGCGGCGAAAGATTTTCTTCTCCATAATACTTAAATGAGAGAGTCACACTTCCTTCCTGGTCGTACATAACCCGGTAACTCACGTCTTTTTTAGTGAAATACACAAGGTAGCCATTGGTTTGTACCGACCAGGAGATGCTTTGCGCATCGGGGTAGGTTTTGCTGAATACTTTCAGAACAGTTTCGTTTACATCTGCTGCAAAACTGCTTATGGTCAGTGCCAGTAAGCCCAGCAGGAAAGATAGTTTTTTCATA
>SCVK01000199.1 GCA_004297075.1 Chitinophagaceae bacterium | reverse complement strand
TTGCCCGTGTCGATAAAAAATTTCATAGATTCATTTCGGATTAACGGATGGCGGATTAACGGATTCTTTGCCTTCCGTTAATTCGCCATTCGCGAATAGAAAAAAAAGTGGCAGGCTACTCACATCGCACCGCTACAACCGCTTATCCTTGCTGCATTCCTGCCCTGGGGAAGTTCAGCAGGAGCTGGTCGTGTGAGACCTGCCGGCGCAAAAATAAGGGTTGGCAGGTAAATCCGGTGTTTTTTTTAGGGATTCTACTCTTCCGGAAAGAAAACGATTGTTTTCTTTTATCCCTGTCTGGTACAAACAGTCATTTTTCAAGCTTCCATTGCTATTAAAAACCGGGTCTGCCCATCCTGGAATTAACCGTGGTAATTCCCACCAGTTCATCATGCCTGCTGCTGAAGGATCGGTAATAAAAAAGCACCGTATACTCATTCTCTGTTTCCCAGTAATTACCTTCCGTTAAAGCGGGATCGGCTTTTTCTCCCGGACGTTTATTGTCTTTGGTTACATAGGTATAACTGTAATAACCCTGTTTCAGTAAAAGGGTTTTGGTATAGACTCCATTGGCCGCGTCATACTGCATGCGGGAGGTATCTCCTATCTGGTTGCCAGTGAACTCACCCAGTATATAAACAGACTTACCGGCAAAGGGCTGGTTATTGGCAGGTGCAAACGTAAAATGCACATTTGCATACTCAGATTGCCACCAGGGGTTCAATGACTCGGTAGTATTGATCTCATCCCAGCCATTTCTGTCCCTGAAAAACAGGTAGTGCAGGTTATTTCTTTCCAGGTCGGGTTTGATGAACACTTCATTGGGCGTTTTGCTTTTATCTACTTTATCCATCCTGTCGCTGAGAAACCGGAAACTCTGTAAGTCGGCCCAGCGGTATTCCTTTCCTGCGGGAAAAATACAATCCTGTTCGGCATTATACTCCATCATTTTGCCCCGGATAAAAGTAGGCTGGATATTCCGCACGGCATCATCCCAGCGGTTGTTCTGCAGGATCACGATTTTGGTCTGCTGCGGACTGAGAATATTCAGTTGCTGCGTATTCACCGCCAGCTGTACTTTCTGGTGAGTGCGCAGGATTTCATTATCGAATGGCTGCTGCACCTGTGCCCCTACACTGGCCCGGCTATCTACTACCAGCATCCGTTTGGTAAAAGCCAGTTTGGAAGTATCCGCATCGAGGTACACTTTCAGCAAGTAATTACCGCTTTTGGTGGGAATACAGTTTCTGTCGGGTAACAAAGCCTGGTAATGCACATAACGGGTTGCTGCAATAGTAGAAACACGGTACTGGCTGAGCCTGTTCTGCGGAAAACCTTTGATATAATCGAAAGCACTCAGGTCGGCCGGCGTCCAGTCGGCATTACACAACACAAACGTATAGTAATAGTTTTTGGGATACCCGCTCATGTCATCAAAATGCAGTTCCAACTGGTCGGCCGAATTAAGCGAGATCAATGGCAGGCTCTGCTGGTTGTTTTGCTGAAACAGTTTGGGCGTCCGGATATCGGGCATATATACACGATCCGGCTGCCGCTGCGCTGCTACAGGCAGGAAACCGGTTAGAACCAATAGTAAAAGAAAGCTGTTCCGCATACAAAGAATTCTGATTTAAACATACAACATTTCTGTAACCAAATGCTTTTGGGGCATTGCCGGTAGCAGTGTAGTTTTGAATGAACCAAAATCGTGCCGTTGAACCTGGCATTTTATATCGCCAAAAGAATTGCCTTTAACCGACAGAAAACTTTTTCGCGGTTTATTATCCGTTTGTCCATTACAGCCACCGCCCTGAGCGTGATGGCCATGATCATCACTTTGTCTTTTGTGAACGGTTTTCAGCAAACGGTATCGGAGAAAGTGTTCAGTTTCTGGGGCCATATACGCGTACAGAAATATGAGCCCAACAAATCGCTGGTGGCAGAAGAAACCGCGATAGAAAAAGACAGTGCCATTGAAGCACTGATCAAAAAAGATCCGGGTGTGCAGCAATTGCAGGGCTTTGCCACCAAATCGGCCGTACTCGAAAAAAATAAAGAGATTGAAGGTGTACTGCTGAAAGGAATTGAGAAAAGTTACGACAGCAGCCACCTCTACCCTTTTCTCCGTCTTGGCCGCTGGATCCGTTTTAATGATTCCTCCTACAGTAAAGAGATCCTCTTATCCAGCCAGCTGGCGGCACAGCTGAAAATTGAACTCGCCGATACCATCACCGTATATTTTATCTCAGGTATTGATGGTTCGCGTACCTACCGTAAACTGAACGTGGTTGGCATTTACAAAACAGGCATCGAAGAATACGACAAACTCTTTGTACTGGGCGATCTGGACCTGATTCGCCGGGTGAACGACTGGGCGCCGAACCAGACGGGCGGATATGAGATCTTTCTGAAAGATTACCATGCCATCGACAGCGTAAGCAATCGTTTATCCGATGCCTTACCTGCCGCCTGGATGAGCCGCAGTATCCGCGAAGTGTATCCCAATATCTTCGACTGGCTCAATATCCAGGATATGAACAGGAATGTGATCTTTATTGTTATGTCGGTGGTGGCCATTATCAACCTCATTACCTGCCTGCTGATACTGATACTGGAGAGAACCCGGATGGTGGGCATTCTGAAAGCCCTGGGGGCCGAAGACGGGCTGATCCGCAAACTGTTCCTCTATCATGCCACCGTTATCACTTTCACGGGAATCGGTACAGGTTTTATCCTCGGAACCGGCATTTGTCTCTTACAGCAGGCCACCGGTTTTATCCGGCTGGATGAGGCTTCGTATTATGTATCTGTTGCCCCGGTATATATTATCTGGTGGCAACTATTGCTGGTCTGTGCCGCCACTGCGGTGGTTTGTTACCTCGCACTCATTATCCCCACCTGGCTGATCAAAAAAATTGAACCGGTAAAAGCCATACAATTCAGGTAACTAGTTTCGTTACAATGCCGGTCGGGTAAGATGCGATACGAGGATCCCAGCCGCCACTGCCGCATTCAGTGATTCGGCTCCACCAATACGGGGAATGGTAATGGGATGAGAAACAAAAGGCAACAGATCCGCCTGAATTCCCCTGGATTCATTCCCGATCAGCAGAATACCCTCGTTCAACGGAGCTACCTCGTACATGTTCTGGCCATCGAGTAACGCCCCATATACAGGCAGGGTGATATCGGACAGAAAATCCGCCAGCGGCCGGTACCAGACCTGTACCCTTGCATAACTTCCCATGGTACTCTGGATCACTTTGGGGTTGTACAGTTCTACCGTATCCATACTGGCCACTATCTGGTGAATACCGAACCAGTCTGCAATCCGGATAATAGTACCCAGGTTGCCGGGGTCCTGAATAGTATCGAGTACAAGGGTTAGTTGATTGGCCAGCACAGGTTCACCGGCAGGTTCCGACTGTTCTGCAATAGCCAATACCTGGTTGGGAGTCTGCAGATTACTGATCTTTTCCAGCTCCTCTTCGGTGATTACTGTTAGCTGTGGCAGGTGATTGTGTTTTGCTGCCCAAACGGGTAAAGCATAGATCTTCCGGACAGTAAGGCCGGTTTGCAGCAACTCTTCCACCAGTTTGGCACCTTCTACCAGAAACAGCCGTTCTTCCTGCCTTTGTTTTTTCTGGCACAAAGATTGGATATATTTGAGCTCATTCTTGCTTAACATTCTGTATGGGTTTGACCTTTCATAAATTACCTTTTCGTTCTTTTCTCTTTTTCGCCCTGCTGGCACTCTTCAGTTCCTGTTCGGTATTGAATTTTACCAGTGTCAAAAATTATCCGGCAAACAAAGCCTTTGTTTACGAAAACAAGATCGACCTCACAGGAAATATTTCCAAAGATGAGAAAAAACGCCTGTCGGAAGAACTGGTAAATTACTGGGACGACAGCCTGAAAGTACCAAAGATTCAGCAGTTCGGGATTTTTTACAAAATCAAAAATCCACCGGTATTCGACTCTGCCAATATTAACCGCTCCGTTTCGCTGATGAATGCCTACCTGAATTCGCAGGGGTATTACTATGCTACGTTTGCCGATTCAATCAGGATCGATACCGTGAAAGACCAGATCCGCGCCAAAGTAAGTATGGCCATTGAAGCGGGTAAAAACATCAAGATCGATTCTGTTTCTTTCCAGCTGGGAGATACCACCCTGCAAAAACTAACCAAGGAAGTAGAAGCCAGTACCCTGCTGAAAAAAGGCGAACCGTTTACCAAAAGTCTGATCAGTGCAGAACTTGACAGATTGGTGAGTGTTTACCGGCAGAATGGTTATTATCGCTTTACACGGGATGATATTTATGCAGAGGCAGATACAACCGATCCCCGTTTATTACAACTAACACTCGATCCTTTTAAGCAGGCCCAGATCATTGCAGACGCTGCCAAAGACAGGAGGGAGAATCCTACCTGGGATTTCACCATCTTTAAAAGACCAACTACCGACTCTGCCCGTCTAAAACAATATTATATCGGCCAGATGTATTATTACCCGGAAACCAAAATGACCGATATCCCCGACAGCCTGTTGAAAAGAACAGACTTTCTCGATACCACCCGCAGAGGCATAACCATGCGTTACAAAAAAGGTTTGTTCAACTACCGGCCATTGCGTGAACACACTTATCTGCGCAGAGGTAGTTTATACAATGAGAATAACTATTTTAAAACGATCAATACACTCGGACAAATAGGTGCCTGGCAACAGGTAGATGGCAGGCCGGAAATCAGGGGTGGAGATAGCCTGGATATTTATTTTTTCCTCGTTCCGGCTATCAAACAGAATTTTACGGTAGACCTGGAAGGCAGCCGCAATACAGCAGATATCGGATTGGGTAATCTGTGGGGGATCTCTACCAATTTCGCCTACAACAATAAAAATGTATGGAAAAGTGCTATCCAGTCCTTAACCACTTTACGTACGGGAGTGGAACTGAGTCTGCTCACCAGTAACCAAAGCCGTTTACTGCAGACCTTTCTGATCAATGTGGGGCATACCTATGCTTTTCCGAAACTGATTGTGCCTTTCAAAAACTGGCGGGCTTTAAACCGGCTCGATAATAAAAAGACACTGTTTTCTGTGAATGGGTCTTATGTAGACAGAAGGGATTTTTATCAGTTACGTTCGCTGGTAACCAGTTGGGGATATGAATGGAAAAAGGGCAATAATATGTGGTTATACAAACCCTTGAATATAGAGCTGTATGCGATTGACACACTGGATGGATTGCGGAAGCTCTTTGTAGATAACCCTTTTCTGCGAACTTCTTTCAACTCAGGAAGAGTGATCAGCCAGAGTCTGTCACTGATCCGGAATTTTAAAAATGCCAGCAACCCGGATAAAAGTCATTATATGCGCATCGGTATTGAAGAAGCCGGTGGTATTTTTGGTTTGATCAGTAGCTTACGCGATGAGGTATACCGCTATATCAAAGTAGAAGCAGAATATCGTGCTTCTCTGAAAATGCGGAAAACAGAACTGGCTTACCGGGCTTTTGCAGGTGTGGGATATAACTATGGTAACGATTCCACCAGAGATAAGACCCTGCCTTTCTTTAAACAGTTCTCCGCCGGTGGCCCCTACAGTATGCGTGCCTGGGGTTTGCGGCAGCTTGGACTCGGCAGCTCGCGCAGAAGTGAAGCCGATACCACCAGCAACAGTTATCGTGACAGATTCGGGGATCTGCAGTTCGAAGCCAATATCGAATACCGTTTCCCCTTAACCAGTATTGCCGGTGTGAAAATCGGAAGTGCGTTGTTTGCAGATATCGGTAATGTCTGGAATATCAAAACCAACTCGCTTGATCCGGATGCAAAATTTTCGCTAAAAAACCTTGGGCGCGATCTGGCCATTGGCGTGGGTACAGGGCTCCGGATCGATTTTTCTTATTTCCTGATCCGGCTCGACCTCGCCTACAAAGTAAAAGACCCTGCCCGGCAATACAACAATGGCTGGATGGATAAATTCCAATGGTCAGAGAACCGGGCCAATGGTTTAAAAGTAAACAACTATGCGCTGCAGTTAGGCATTGGTCTCCCCTTCTGATGAAGCGGCCGCCAGTTGCCTGATCTCCTGTTCAAAACTGTCTATCGATTGGGCATCTTCCACTGAGAATACTCCGATCCTTGTTCTGCGCAGACTGCTCATATAACCACCAACCCCCAGTGCCGCCCCAAAATCATGGGCGAGGCTGCGGATATAAGTGCCGGTAGAACATACCACGCGGAAATACACCACGGGCATTTCTATTTTTTCAATTGTAAAAGAATAAATGGTAACCGGGCGTGGCTCCAGTTTCACGTCCACCCCTTTTCTGGCGGCAAGGTATACGGGTTTGCCTTCCTGTTTAATAGCAGAGTGAATGGGTGGCACCTGCATAATTTCTCCTGTAAACTGTTCGGTAGCTTTCTGTATAGTTGCTTCAGTGAGATGCGAAAAATCTTTGTGATCCTGGGGTTCACTTTCCAGATCGTAGGTAGGTGTAACGGCGCCCAGCGTAAAAGTGCCGGTATACTCCTTCTCCATCCCCATGTATTCATTGATCTTTTTGGTAAACTTTCCCGTACAAACGATCAGCAAACCCGTAGCCAGTGGATCCAGTGTACCCGCATGCCCCACTTTCATCACCCGTGTAATGTTCCGGATCTTGCGCACCATATCAAAAGAGGTCCAGCGCAGGGGTTTATCAAACAATAAAACCTTACCATCCAGGTAAGGCTGTATATAATCGGGTAAGGGCTTTTGCTTCATGGGGCGGAAATGTAGAACAGAAGAACAGGCGAACAAGGATCGGGAAACCATTCAATGACTGATTCCCCTTTGTCTGTTCATCTGTTCCTTGTTCCTCTGTTCATCTGTTTAATAGGCTCTCGCAAATAACACCCGCTGTGTAGAAGGATTGCCGGTTAAAATACATTTTCCTTCTTCCTGTGGGTTATCCAAAGGAATACAACGGATCGTTGCTTTACAGAGTTCCTTGATCTTATCTTCGGTTTCAGCAGTGCCATCCCAGTGTGCCGATACAAACCCACCCTTGTTATCGAGCAGCTGCACAAACTCGTCCCAGTTATCGGTTTTGGTTATGCGCTCATCGCGGAACTGTCTGGCTTTAGTGAACATACTGGTCTGGATCTCATCCAGCAGGTTTTTCACATACGCTTCAATACCATCCATGCTCACTGTATTCTTTTCTTTGGTATCCCTTCTCGCTACTTCCACCACATTGTTCTGCAGATCACGTGCACCAATGGCCATACGTACCGGCACTCCTTTCAGTTCGTATTCAGCAAATTTCCATCCGGGTCTGGCATTATCAGAATCGTCATATTTCACAGAAACGCCCATTGCTTTCAGGTTCTTCACAATCTCTCCTACTTTCTCATCTATCTGCGCTTTCTGCTCATCACCTTTGTAAATAGGAACGATCACCACCTGCACCGGTGCAATACGCGGTGGCAGTATCAGACCATCATCATCACTATGCGCCATTACCAGGGCTCCGATCAAACGGGTACTTACCCCCCAGCTCGTGGCCCATACATAATCAAGCTTATTATCCCTGTCGGTAAATTTCACATCAAAGGCTTTGGCAAAATTCTGTCCCAGAAAATGAGAAGTACCTGCCTGTAAAGCTTTCCCATCCTGCATCAGCGCTTCAATGCAATAGGTATCTTCTGCACCGGCAAAACGTTCGTTCGGACTCTTCACACCTTTGATCACCGGTAATGCCATCCAGTTCTCTACAAAATCGGCATATACTTCCAGCATTTTTTTGGTTTCTACGATCGCTTCTGCTGCTGTGGCATGCGCGGTATGTCCTTCCTGCCAGAGAAATTCGGCCGTACGGAGAAACAAACGCGTACGCATCTCCCAACGAACCACATTGGCCCATTGGTTTACGAGGATCGGAAGATCGCGGTATGATTGGATCCAACCTTTATAGGTATTCCAGATGATGGCTTCACTGGTTGGACGAACCACCAGTTCTTCTTCCAGTTTGGCTTCCGGATCCACCATCAGTTTGCCTTTGTTATTGGGATCGGCCTTCAGTCGGTAATGGGTAACTACGGCACATTCTTTGGCAAAACCTTCTGCGTTCTTTTCTTCGGCTTCAAACAGGCTCTTGGGTACAAACAGGGGAAAGTATGCATTTTGATGCCCCGTGTCTTTGAACATCCGGTCCAGCACATCCCGCATATTTTCCCATAGGGCAAAGCCATAGGGCTTGATGACCATACAACCCCTTACCGCACTATAATCTGCCAAACTTCCCTTGATCACCAGATCGTTATACCATTGTGAATAATCCTGCGCCCGTGAAGTAATTTCCTTACCCATATTATTTAACTTTCTTTTAACATATTAAAACACTTACAATTGTTAGTTGGCAAAGGATTTGTCACATAATTGTAAGTTGCCTCATCGCTGCGCAAATGTAGGTAACTTCACATTATCTAATCCTTCAATCCTGCAGTATGAAACATGTTTTACTCTTATCAGCTATCAGCTTAACGCTGTTCACAGGGTGCTCCACTGCTTTTAAAGCTGGCCAGACACCCGACGATGTCTATTTTTCACCGGGCCGAGAGGTAGTGCAGGATGAAAAAGTGCAGCAAAAACAAAAGGCCGAATACCAGGAATATGTAAGCAGCATGGATGATCGCTATCTCCGTATGAAGATCGCCAAACGTTATCGCTGGAGCAGTATCGATAATTTTGATTACTGGTACGATAGCCGCTATGATTTTGGTAATTATAACTACCAATATTATAGTGGACTGAATCCTTACTGGAATCCCCGCTTGGGTTACGGTGGTGCCTATTATCCCGGCAATTATGGTTGGGGCTGGAGTAGTCCGGTATATACCGTGGTACATTATTATACCATTCCTACTACGCCCGGCGGTTATACTTCCGGCAGTAATATTCTGGCTTACCGCAATAAGAGTTATAACAACGATAACTATGGCTATCGCGATCCCAAAACAGGTGGTTTTGTTCCCAGCAGCGGCAGCAGCAATTTCGGCAGCCTGCTGAAGCGGGTATTCAGTGGTAGCGGTACAGCTAATGCGTACAGTTACGACAGGCCGGCGAGAACCTTCTCCAATACGACGCCTTCGAGTAATAATCCAACCAGATCTGTGTCTACCCCCAGCAGCAATGCCGGCGGTACCAGTGGCGGGTTCAATAGTACCGGTACCAGTACCAGCACAGGCCGGGGAGGCAGGGGCTGATCTCACTCATCTTATTTCAGTTAACTCAGTAAAACGGTGTATCCTGTTTTGAAGGCTCATCGTATATCCAAAACCATTTGTATGAAAAAAGTATTACTGCTTATATTTTCAACAACCGCTATCGGCGCCATGGCACAGAACCCTGACGATGCTTTACGCACCGCCTGGTTTACACAGAACGGTACCGCACGTAATATGGCCACAGGAGGCGTTATGGGTTCTTTGGGTGGAGATATCACCGCCAACCACGTAAACCCTGCGGGTATCGGTTTGTTTAAAACCAATGAATTTGTCTTGAGTCCTGGTTTTGGGCTGAACAAAAACAAATTCAATTACCGTGGTACGGATACCAGCAATAACAAAAACAATTTCAATTATGGTGCCATGGGTTTCATCTTCAGTTCTTCCAATACCAGGGGAGAAAAAAAATGGACCAGCAGTGCCATTGCCCTTTCGGTGAATCAACTGGCAAATTATAACAACCGGATCCAGTTCAAAGGATTTAATAACCTCAGTTCCTTCACCGAACAATATCTCGAAGAACTCACCAAAGACAGGGCCGATACCAATGCGGCACTGAGCAATTATATTTTCGGTTCTTCCCTCGCTTTCAGAACTTTTCTGGTGGATACACTCAGCGGACCCGGTGGCAGCGTAGCCGGATACCAGAGCCTTGTTCCCATTTCAAGCGGTGTTAACCAATTGTACGATGCCAGTACTTTTGGCGGTTACCACGAAATTGCGCTGGGCCTGGCCGGTAACCTCGAAGATAAAATGTATGTGGGTGGCAGTGTTACCATTCCCGTCATCAATTACCGCCGCGAACTGGTGTACAGCGAAACCGATGCTACTGCCCGAACAGATAACCAGTTTCAATCATTCGAATACAAAGAAACCTTCAGTTCAAAAGGCATTGGTATAGGTGTTAAACTGGGTGTTATCTACAAACCACAGGAACACTGGCGTATCGGTTTTGCTTTTCACAGTCCGCAGTTAATGGGTTATACAGACAAGATCAGTTCTTCCATCACCGCCAATACAGAAACCTATGCAGGCATCCGTACTGCCACCAGCAATGAATTAAACAGCGGCAAAGCAGGCGAAAGAAAATATAACATGACCACTCCCTGGAGAGCGATCGCGAGTGCCAGTTATGTTTTTCGCGAAATCAGTGATACCCGCCAACAGCGTGCTTTCATCAGTGCCGATCTCGAATATGTGAACTACCGGGGTGCCCGTTTTTCGCCCGCCAACAAATCTGACAATGCCCTGCGCGATTATTATGATATACTGAACGAAGGCATTAAAGACAGCTACAAAGGCAATATCAATCTGCGTGTGGGTGGCGAATTAAAATTACACACCATTATGTTCCGCCTCGGTGGTGCCTATTATGGCAGTCCTTATGCAGACAATGCCATCAAAGCCAACCGCATTCTCGCAACAGGTGGACTGGGCTACCGCGATCATGGCATTTTCATTGATCTTACCTATTCACACATGTTTACGCAGGATGCGCAGTTTGCCTACCGTTTAAATGACAAACCCAACACTTTTGCAGAACAAAGAGGCGGAAGAGGTACCGTGATGATGACTTTTGGTTTTAAATTCTGAGCCCGTTCCCTATAAAACAGAAGGGCGGCTATGTATAGCCGCCCTTCTGTTTTATAGGGGTTTCGCCTATTTCAGATCGTCCAGTTTCAATCCCTGGTTCACTTTTACATCTGCCAGTTCGATATTGATCTTGAACTGACCTGTATCCAGCGTTGTTTTTACAGGGAGCTTCACACCATTATAAGACTTGAATTCAGTATTGGTAATGGTGATAGTGGCATTTCCGGCAGGTGTTTCCTGCGTACGGGTTTCTTTTACACGCAAGCCGGATGCCAGTTCGTAATAGAAATTAAACACCCTTCCTTTGGGCGATTTGACTTCTACGTTATACGCATCCTTTCCTTCCACCTGTTCAATACCTTTTACCGTATAACTGTATCCGCCTTTTTTCTGCATGTATATTTCAGGGATCAACGAAGCCGCTTCATCCAGCTCCTCTTTATTCTCTTCCTTCAAAGTTTGCTCCATGCCCTGCTGCACCACAGAATAAGTACCGTTTTTGGTTAACTGTTTGGCCAGCGACATACCACCCATACTCAGGTTCTGCAGGTAACCCGAAGGCAGCACATACTGTGCAGAAAAATCGAGGTTTTGCCCCATCACACTGGCAGCACCGGTCATGGTCACATCTTTCAGACTGCCAATAGCAGCTTCCCCACCCTGCGCTTCAATGGCTTTGCTGAAAACTGTCTGTGCCGTAACACCCGCATCCACTTTCTTTTCAGTGGGGGCTGCTTTTTCATTACCGTACACATCAAAATATTTCACTTCGCCGTATTTCTCCAAGCCGGGAGCGATCTGTTTGGCATTTCCAACAATCACAATATGCATATTTCCGGGCAACACATATTTGGTGGCCACCGACTGCACCATTGGTGCATCTACCGCAGACAAATTCTTGAGATAATTCTGGTAATAATCTTTGGGCAAACCATAGCGTGCCACATTCAGGGCAAAATTGGCAATGGTAGCCGGACTTTCCAGCGACCGGGCAAATCCGCCGCTCATTTCATTTTTGGTTTGATTAAGTTCTTCTGCTCCCACCGATTCCTTACGCAGGCGATTCAGTTCCACAAAAAACTGACCAATGGCACTGTCTGTTTTTTCATTACGGACAGAAGCACTGGCGGTGAAATTACCCACCAGCCTGTCGGCAGTTAGCTGCGAGTACGCACCATAAGTAAAGCCATATTTTTCACGGAGATTTTTATACAACCTGCTGGAAGAACCACCGCCAAGCAATGTGTTCATCACAGATCCAGCAATCGCATCCGGCTGGCCCGGTTTGTACAACACCGGTGTTACCAGGTTGATCACACTTTGTACAGAACTGGGCCTGTCAACGATCGCGATATAGGTTTTAGCAGGCGGTGCCGGTGTGGTAAACGAAGGGGCAGGCACATCTGCCTTCTGCCAGCTACCGAGATGGGTCTCTGCCAGTTTCCTGGCTTCTTCTGTGGTAATATCTCCCACAAAGATCAGGTAGGCGATATTCGGTTTCCAATAAGTATTGTAATAAGCACGGATATCTTCTACGATTACTTTTTTCACACTTTCTTCTGTCTCCACTTCCCCATAAGGATGTGTTTTGCCATACACCAGTCTGCTAACCACGTTGGAAGCAATCGCGTTGGCATCTTCCTTGTTCTGTGCCAGTGCGGATAAAGCCTGGCGGCGGATCTTCTCCAGTTCATCTGCCGGGAACGAAGGACGTAAGGCGATATCTGCCATCAATGCAAATACTTTCGGGAAATTATTTTTCAGCGAACCGCCACTTACATTTTTAGCGGAGGTATTGATATTGGCGCCGAGAAAATCGATCTCTTCATCCAGTACTGCTTTTTTCATGGTGGAGGTTCCTCTCCGTAATAACTGTCCCGCCATGCTTACGAGACCCGCTTTATCACCTTCGGCAATGGCTTCCCGGTCGATGGTGAGGGTGGCCGATACCCGGGGCAGTTTGGTATTCTGCACCACAAAAACACGCAGCCCGTTGGCCAGTGTAAAAGAAGCGGGCTCTCCCACCTTGATCACAGGTGCCGGACCGGGTTTGGGTGCTTTGGTTCTGTCAATTTTCACCTGTGCCAGTAAGGCTACCGGTGCGGCTATCAGAAAAGAAAAGAATATTTTTTTCATGGTCTTTTGTTTAGTTGGTTGAGAACAGGATCCTCATATAGGTTGCAGTTTATTTCTTACTGCCCTTGGGTACATAATACAGGGTTACCCTGTTTTCTTTGTTCAGGTATTTCTGCGCTACTTTCATCAGGTCTTCGCGGGTAACTTTGTTGTAGCGGTTGATCTCTGTATTCACCAGGTTAGCATCGCCAAAATACACCTGGTAATCGGCCAGCGATTCTGCAATACCGGCCATGGAAGCATTTTTATTCACAAAATCGGTGGTGATTTTGTTACGCACTTTTTCAAATTCCCTTTCGCCAACCAGGTCATTCTTCACACCATCCACTACTACCTGGATCTCTTTTTCAAGATCTTCCGGTTTTACATTCATATTGGCAATACCGAATGTGATGAACAATCCTGCATCTTCCAGTGCATAGTTAAAAGCACCTGCCTGCACGGCCAGTTGTTTTTCGTCCACAATGGCTTTGTTCATGCGGGAAGAATTTCCGCCCGATAACAAAGAAGACAATACATTGAAGGCATAATACTCATCACTTCCCTGTTTGGGCGAGCGATAAGCCTGTACCACGGCTGGTAATTGAATATTATCCTCTATCACATCTCTTACCTCTCCCCCCAATGCCGGTTCGGTTACGGTGGGTCTTGGAATCGGCTTCTTACCCCTGGGAATGGAGCCGAAATAACCATTGATCTGCTGTTTCAGTTGCGGGATATCGATATCGCCGGCAATACTCAACACACAGTTATTGGGTACATAAAATGTTTGATAAAAATTAATGAAATCAGCCAGTTTGGCCCGGCTCAGGTGTTCCAGGGAACCAATGGGCTGCCACTTATACGGATGTACTTTAAACGCCCGCTTAAAGATCTCTCCGATGATAGTTCCATAAGGCTGATTATCGATGCGCTGGCGCTTTTCTTCTTTTACCACTTCTTTCTGCGTGTTCACACCAATGTCTTCGATCTTGGCATGTAACATGCGCTCGCTTTCCAGCCAGAGCCCGAGTGCTACCTGGTTACTGGGAAAGAGTTCGAAATAATAGGTTCTGTCCTGCGTAGTATTGGCATTGTTATACCCTCCCGCATTGGAAGTGTATTTATCAAAATCGCCCCGTTTTACATTGGCACTTCCTTCAAACATCAGGTGCTCAAAGAAGTGAGCGAAACCGGTGCGGGCCGTGTCTTCGTTTTTGGACCCTACATGATACAAAGCTGACACCGCTACCACCGGTGCCGACTTATCCTGGTGCAGGATCACTGTCAATCCATTCGGAAGCGTGTACTTTTCAAACGCAATTTTAGGCGCCTGTGCCAGCAGGGTACTGCTGACTAACAGCGCTGCCGGTAGTACGAATAACCATTTTCTCATAAAATACTTTTTTGATAGATTTCTGAAACGCAATACGCGAAAGATAACAAATCAGCAATATTTGTAATAAAACAGGGGGAATTATTACACAAAAGGTGCAGGATTTTTAACCTTTTATTTTTCCGTACACAAGCGGAAGGGATTCGGCAGCCGGCGACAGCCATTCAAATGCCCCATCCTTCCTGAACCAGGTCAGCTGTCGTTTGGCATAGTGCCGGGTATTGGTCTTGATATTCGTAACGGCTTCTTCCAGGCTGCACCTGCCATCCAGGTGATCAAAGAGTTCCCGGTAACCTACGGTCTGCAGTGCATTGTGGAGCCGGTAAGGCAAAAGCGACTTTACTTCGTTCAACAAACCTTGCTCCATCATCTGGTCTACCCGCTGGTGAATACGCTGGTGTAGTATTTCCTTCGGCAGATCAAGACCGATCTTCACCACCCGGAAAGGGCGTTCCGCTTTTTTAGCCGTTCTGAAAACGATGATGGACTGGCCGGTGGCATTAAATACCTCCAGCGCACGCATTAAACGCTGCGGGTTCTGTTTTTCGGCTACTTCCCAGAAAGCGGGATCCTTGGTCTGCAACTCTTTCTGTAACCAGATCAGTCCCTTTTGTTCATAGCCTTTGATCACATCCTGCCGAACAGCTTCAGGCACTTCCGGCATGGGGTCGATACCCTCGCAAAAAGCCTTGATATATAATCCCGTTCCTCCTACCATTACAGCAACCGGATTCTTTTTAAAAATCTCGTCCGCAGCCGTCAATGCATATTTTTCAAAACTGCCTGCATTCAGGTCTTCCGTAACCGAATGCGAAGCAATAAAATAATGTTTTACCGCAGCCAGTTCTTGCTCCGATGGCCGGGCCACACCGATCTTCATCTCACGATAACACTGGCGTGAATCGGCAGAAATAATATCCGTTTGAAAATGCCTGGCCAGTTCTATAGCAAAAGCCGTTTTGCCTACGGCAGTGGGTCCGGCAATGATGATGATAGTAGGCTGCATAATCAGGTGTAAAAAGGAAACAAAAAGTTGTGTAGCGATTGAACTGTCTAAAAGAAAAAGAGGAGGGAATAGAAAAACAGATGGATGGTTTGACCTGAAAACCAAAAACAACCCAACACATCAATTACGATTGTAAAGGCAACCTCTACCTGACAACCGATGCTAAAAATCTTCTTCCTGTCCCGTACTATCGTCTGCCGCTTCTTCTTCATCGGCTTCTGTATCTCCCTCTTCACCTTCGGTTCCAAATCCTTCGGCCGCTTCGGCGAGGTCGTATTTCTCTTCTATGTCGGCAAACTTGTCTCCGAGCAGACTTTTGGTGCCATATTGTTGCGGACCAATTCCTTCTACGCGGGTTACAGAAGGGTAAGCGATCTTACTGCTTTCTTCCTTACTCACATTGATCAGCTCTACCAGAAACACCCAATGTTTTTCAAAGTCGTATTCGTACACAAATTTCTGGTTGGTATCACGGATCTCGGAACCGATGGTTACATCAGCCATTAATAAAGGTTCCACCACATACGGTTTATCGTAGCGTTCAAAACTGATCTCTCTTCCCTTCTGCCAGTTATCGTTACTACGGTAAAAAGTAGCTTTGTGTTTTGAGTCAAACTCATAAGATTTCAAGATCGCAAAATGCAATTCCTGGAAATTCTGCGTGTGTTTGATCACCACATCCCTGTATACTGCATCATCTTCTTCGAGATAGATCCTGAATTTTAATATAGCC
>SCVK01000198.1 GCA_004297075.1 Chitinophagaceae bacterium | reverse complement strand
TTCTGTTACCAGTTGCTTTAATTCATTTGCTTCGATCTGGACAATAGAAGGCATTACATTACTCTTCATAATATTTCTACTTTTTAATATTAATGTTTACACTGAGCGGAAACGGGGGAATACCAATTCAATCGTTAGAAGAATGTCTCAGAACCTATCACCCTTGAGACTCTTTTGTAATATGTGCTCAGTTTCAGGGTGCAAATGTACAGCTTTACAGCTTAATAGAAAAATTAATCTGTAAATAGTATGTTAATGTACCTGAAAAAAGGATTATTTGACGGTCGTCAGGTCAATATCCGGGCGCGACTCGTCTGCCAGCATAACCTTACCCCTGTTGGTTCTTACAATACGTGAGAAGAGAGAGATTTCCTTATCGAAGAGAAAGCGGAAAAAAAGTTTCGTCCAGGAAGTATGATAACTCAAAGTATCATAAAAAGCAGGCGCCTTCTTCCGGATCTGCGGTAAACGGTTCCAGGGAACGGAGGGAAAATCGTGGTGCTCATTGTGATAACCTACATTAAAAGCAACGGTATTCAACACCCCATAATAACTATAGGTTTCCTGTTCTCCTTTGGTGAGATAATGTTCCTGTATCCACCTCGCTCCCAGCGGATGTAATCCCACTGAAAAGAAAAAGCTGAAGATCAGAAATAGTACCGCTTTCACACCAAACAACCAGCCAATGAGACCGATGAATACAATTTGCACCAGCCAGTTGAGTGCTACCCATTTGTTAAACGGCTGGATCTCGCGCAGGCGCGGAAAACGGAATAGCTGGAAAAAAGGATAGAACAATAACCAGATCACTTTCCCGATAAAAAAATTATCGATGAGCCTTGCTTCCCAATAATTGGGCAGATCGCCATCCAGTTCATGTACCCCCTGGAAAGAATGATGTTTGATATGATAGGTCTCGAAAGAAACCGAACTGGGAAAGATCAGGGGAATATTGGCCATGATACCGGCCAGGCGATTGGCTGCCTGGTTTTTAAAGATCAGGCGGTGCGCACATTCATGGATCATCACAAATAAAGCATGGTCTGCAAAAGCACCCAGCAGGTAAGCAGCGCCTATTACGATCCACCAGGATTGATCGGCCACCAGCCAGCTTCCGAGCAATTGGAAAGCTACCAGCCCTACAATGGCCAGAAAAGTGTACGGGTTCTTCCCGATCAGGTTACGCATGTCCGGTACTTCTTTGAGGATAAGTTTGGTTCGGATACGATGTGGCTCACAACCGGTAACATGTACAAAGTCTTTTTTCTCCTGCATAGCTGACAAGATAGGATTAAAAGCCCTAAAATGGGAGCAAACCAGCCTGAAAGTATTGTTGTACAGTGAATTATGTAATTTTTGGTCCAATAATTCAACATAATCCCGGTTTCTGTCTGTAAAGAATATAACTAATAGAGGCCGGTATATAAAGGAACCCGCTCCAGCTTCGGTAATTATGCAGTATGGAAAAAAGAATACTGGGGATCATTTTATCCCTGCTGGGAATCATCGGACTGATTTACGCCGGTGTCAGTTTTATGAACGGAGATAGTGGTACCAGGAATATCAAAAGCATCGTGATCTTCGGACTACTGGGCGCGATCTTCTTTGTGGCAGGTATTGGTCTGATTAAAAGCACCAAAGACAAAGAGACCTAGAAAGGTTACCCATAAAAAAGTGCGGCCCGCAAGCCGCACTTTTTAGTAAATAACCAATACTGTTTATGCAGTTGTTTTTTTGCCCACCCCATTCATCAGCCCAACTGCCGCGCCGGTGATCGCAAACATGACCCCGCCGCAAACAATATCCACCAGCGTACCCTGCAGGTTCATGATATTGGCTGTTCCCAACATCGTAAGATCGAAACCGGCAGTGATCAATACCCCCAACACAAATCCGGCACCGGCACCTGCCGCGAGACTACTGATACCCGTCCATTTGTTATAGATATAAGATAGCGTAAGGCCATTAAAAATAGAACCCGCTATCAAAGCCCACCAAACCATCTCTTCCATCGGTTTCATAACACCGGTAGCTGTACCTGCATTCTTACTAAAGAAATCGGCCATGGCCATGCCGTAAACAAGGTAACCGGCAAAAAAACAGACAATGCCTCCAACAATACCAGAGACCAGGAATTTTTGTGTGTTCATAGCAATCGTTTTAA
>SCVK01000197.1 GCA_004297075.1 Chitinophagaceae bacterium | reverse complement strand
GGCGTATTTGGTCCAGGTTCTGCCTTTATCGGTGCTGTAGGCAATGCCCTGTGTCTGAAAATCTTTTCTGCCTGCTTTTTCTCCCGGCATATAATGGTAGGTGAAGATGGCCACCAGCGGCACTTCTGCACCTCTTTGAAAACCGGAAGTGTTTTTTTTATCTACTACTACGCTACCAGAAAAAATATCTCCATGCGCATCCGGATACAAAGCAATGGGCTGGTGTTGCCAATGTAGCATGTCTTTGCTGATGGCATGTCCCCAGTGCATGGGGCCCCATACCGTACTATCTGGATAGTGCTGGTAAAACAAATGGTACTCGCCTTTGTAATACACCATACCATTGGGATCGTTCATCCATTTGGCCGGGGGAGAGAAATGAAACTGTGGGCGGTGAGGTTCCTGGTAACCCGTTTTCTGTCCGATGGCGGAATGGTTGCCCAACAATGTGACGAGCAGGTATAAAGAGAGGATTCGCATAGTAGAGATTTGTAACAATTTACATAGGATTGAGTAAATAACTATCCTACTCTGCGAAACCTCCGCCTCTCCCGTTCTCTGCGGTGAATGGAACTTCTATTCACCGCGGAGCCGCAGAGGGCAGGGAGTTTACGCAGAGTAGGATACAATTTTATCAAACCATAAACGAAACCATTTCCAACACCGTATTGGCCAGACCCAGATCGCCTTCCAGGCTGATTTTGTGCAGTACATCTGCAGGGCGTAGGCTTTTGGAGAACAAACGCCAGCTGGTATCGGGATCCATGGTTACAGTAGCAGCAGGGCTGGCATTGACCTCTTTGGATAACTGCCATTGTCCGTTCGTATAACTATTGTACCAGGAGCCGCCCGCATGGCCGGTGATGGTGAGTTGTACGGTAACCGGATGGGCAGGCTGTATATGCCGGAAAGTGTAAGGTAATGCCATCAGGCAGGTATTGATAAAAGGGTAAAAGAATTCCCTTTCGAGATGACAACCGGGTTGGTTAACCGCATCGCGTATCTGTTGCTGGTGCAGCCATTTTTCTGTGTACTCGCGGGCAATATGCATCCAGTTTTTACTTTCTTCTTCGCCGGCCCAGTTAACGGCAAAACCGGCTTTGGCAAAGGGATCCAGGGAGGCATAAAAATCACAATAGGTTTTACCGGTGGTTTCGTGCAGCAGGATCAGCATGGCCGGGCTCACCCTTTTCATCGCTTTTACCCAATCTGCATTCAGTCCGTTCAGAAAATCTACTAATCCCTGGTAATCATTACCGGCAAAGGACTCGCCCCAATAATGATCGCGTAACATGGAAATGCTCCTGATATTGCCATCCAGTAAATGCGCCACTACATCTTTCACCTTCCATTGTCTGGCAATGGTTTGTTTTTGCCAGTCGGCCGGGGAAAGGGATCGTAACAGGGTAATTAACTGCTGGTCAAGCAGGGGCAGCAGGTGAGCAGTATCAATAGGTATAGCAGGTCTACTCATCATCAATTAAATAGTTTCCCTAAATTAATTGATTTATTGATTGGGCGGCAATGCTGAAACCAAAACGCTGGGGTTCACTGTGCCGCTGTGTACCCTGTGATAAAAAACAGGGCGCTGATTGTTGTAAGAAGCATCAATTTTTTTCAACACAGAGACCACAGCGTTAAGGAGTTACACCGAGAAAGGCAGATGGTTCCTACAGAATAGGGTAGTGTTATTTTACTTTTTCCGTCAACAGTATGATGGCTTCCTCGTAACGCTGTATAAATGATTTTTTCGGTTGTTTGGCCATTGCTTTTTCCAGGGTAAGCCTTGCCATCAGGTAACTAACGGTAGATTCGGAACCCTGGTTCAGGTTAACGTTTTTATCTTCCAATCCATCGTAACAGCCACCGGTACAGGGGTTGTAAATGATCTGGTGCAGGTGGTTATCTCCCAGAAACCAGTTACAGGCAATTTCCATCAGGGCCAGGTACTTTTTATCGCCGTAGGCATCATAAAATTTGCTGAGGGCCAGAAGGGTATAGGCTACATCAATGGGTTGTTCTCCACCTGCATTCACATACACGGCTTCTTTTTCTTTGTGCATCCATGTTTTATTGGAGATAACGCGGATATGCCCATTCTGGAATATTTTGGAAAGGAGAAAGTCAAAACTGCTGTTGGCTATCTGCTGGTAGGTACTATCTCCGGTTGCCAGCCAGGCACATAACATAGCTTCGGGTAAAATACTGTTGGCATAGGTAAGATAACTTTCGAACCAGCACCATTTTTCATCTGCTTCATGCCGGTACATCTGCACCAGGCGGTTGGCCAGGTGTTTGATCAATGCTATATGCGAAGCCTGATTATTGTGCAGATTTTTATAGTACAATCCCTTGATCACAAAGGCAAGTGCACGGGTAGAATGAATACTGTTCACATTCAGCAAAGCTTTTTGCATGGTTTGTTCTGCAGCACTGGTAATGTTTTCCGGTAAGATGGATTCCAGCGAAAGTAAAAAGCCGAGCGCCCAGATGGCCCGTCCATTGGAGTCGGCCAGGTTGGTGGTAAAATTCTGTTCCGTAAACAAACGATCTTCATCTACATAATTCAGGAAATATCCCTCCGGTTGCAGGCAGTATTGTATAAAGGCGAGGTATCTGGCAATATAACCCAGGTCTTCTGTATCGCCAGTGAGTTCAAAATGCTGGCAGATGGCGATCAGGGCCCTTGCATTATCATCCAGCGTATAACCGGTGGTAATATCGGGCTGGTTGATCTGTGAAAACTGGATGATGCCAAACCGGGTGGTCATTTTTTTAAGATGGTCCAGCCGGATCTCCGGCAGGTTGTATTTCAGTGTGATACCGCCATTACTGATCTGCTGGAATAATCCGGCATGTGCAATAGCCGCATTTGGCCAGGAGGTGGCCACCATTTTCTGCAAACCGGTGGAACTGATCCTGTTCTGTAAGGCTTCATCATTCAGCAAACGAATGACCGCGGCACTCAGTTGAGCCGGATTACGGAAACCGATAATGATACCGGCATCATCTTTCAGTACTTCCAGTGCATGGGGGATGGGGGTAGAAATAATCGGACAACCACAACTGATAGCGTAAGAAAAAGTGCCGCTCACGGCCTGGTTAGGATCCTGTGAAGTGAACAGGTAAATATCTGTCAGCTGTAGATAGTCCAACAAAGTGGGTAGGGGCAGAAACTGGTTGATAAAAAGCACATGTTCTTCCATTCCCAGGGCAGCTACTCTTTCTTCGAGTGATCTCCTGTATTGCTCGCCTTCCTGTTTCACTACGGAAGGATGTGTTTTTCCGATAATCAGAAACAATACATCCGGATTATTTTTTACGATGGCTGGTAAAGCTTCGATCGTGGTTTCAATACTTTTGCCGGAACTGAGTAATCCAAAAGTAGAAAGGATCTTTCTCCCCGAAAGCCGGTAACTGGCTTTCAGTATATCCTTATCCGGATGCGGAACCAGGTGGGTACCATGCGGGATCACCGTGATCCTGGAGGCAGGAACGGCATAATCGCGCATCAGAATCTGTGCAGAAGAATTCGTCATCACGATAACAGAACGCGATAAAGTGGCGATGTTTTTTACATTACCCTGTAAAGCTTCGTCGGGATGGGGAAGTACAGTATGAAAAACGGTGACCACCGGTTTGTGCAGCAATGCCAGAAACTGTGTAAGAAAAGAAGGATTTTTGGCAAAGAATCCAAATTCATGTTGCAGTAAAACGATCGAAATATCCTCACTTTGATTGATCGTATGGGCCAGTTTGATAAAATCAGCGGAACGGTCGGTATGGAGTATGTATTTTACTTCTGCCGGATATACATGCAATTCATTGTCATTCTCCAGCGCGCAGATGCTGAGTGTGAACGACTGGCCAAATTTTTCTTGTAATGATTTGATCAGGTCCTGCGAATAAGTGGCAATGCCACATTCTCTGGGCGGATGGGAACTGATACAAAGAATCTCCGGCATTTTTTTGGCAGCGGGTTGGATATAGATCCTGTTGCCACTGGTAACAATCTGCTGTTTTGCCGGTAAAGGAGTATCAGTGTTAGGTATAAAGGGATCATTTTGCATCTTTCGTGGTTGGGTGTTGAAGAAGTTCGCGAATCAGTTCGGTCAGGCTCATGGAAGCACAGGCAACCTGCTCGTCAGCGGCTCCATAATAAATAAACAGGGTATCATTAAATACAACAGCACCGGTAGGGAAACAGACATTGTTTACTTCTCCCCGTTTTTCCCATGAAAATTCGGGCACAAATAAAGGATAGGAGAGGCGGGCAATTTCTTTGGTAGGGTCATTCAGGTCAAGCAAAGCGGCGCAGGCAGCATAAATATATCCTTCCTTGGTATCGCGCACACCATGATAGATGATGAGCCAGCCCGCCATGGTTTCTATAGGCGGACAGCCACCGCCGATATAACTGCTTTCATGTGCATATTTGGGGGAGAGTACAATTTTCTCTGAAAAATGCAGAAAATAATCCTGCCAGAAAGCATCTGTCAGTTTATCCAGGTTACTGATAGCTACCAGGATCTGGATATCCGGTTTGATCCGGTGCAGGAAGCACAACTTGTTATGTATCTTTCTCGGAAAGAAGATCAGGTTTTTATCCCATACCAATGGTTGGATTTCTCCGTTCTCCATTACCCGGGCATGTTCATTGTAGCAGAGCTCTTTTTGAACAGCTGTTTTTTCTTTGCGAGTAAGGTGGAAAAACTCTTCGTAAGTGATCTGGGGAACAATCACTCCTTTTTTCTGAAAATGAATCAGGTCTTCCGAAACAGCCAGTGCGCCTAAGGCATTTACACCATCGTAGGCGGTATAGGAGAGATAATACAGGTCTTCGATCTTCACAATGCGCGGGTCTTCTAAACCTTTGCATTCGTAGTCGAATTCGGGAGAGAGTAAAGGTTCATCGGAACGCTCTTCCACCACCAGCGGACTGCTTAACCGGCAATAACCGATAGTTGAGAAATTGCCTTGCCGAACAGCCCTGTAAAAAAGATGAATGAGCGATCCGTCTCTGATAGCTGCCGGATTCATTACACCTTCATTCTCAAATTCATTGGTTGTTTTCTGCAGAATAATTCCCTCTTTGATAACCTTGATCATAATCAGATATTGAACTTTTATCAGGTAGTTGGTTCCTGCATAAAGGTCAAATATTCTGGTGCCGGTATCTTATAGATGTTGGCGGTTTTTTTATAGAAATCACAGTAGCACTATGATCGTTGCGGTTTTTTAGACAGCAGAAAGATCACTGCACCGCTCGCCAGAAAAATCCCTCCTACAATGGGCGACCATTGTACCGGGTGTTCTTTCTGGGCACTGACCTGCAGTGGTCCGAGGTCAACTACTTTTTCTGTGGTAACATAAGTGAATCCTGTATAGGCGATCATGATAATTCCGACGGCAGCTAATAAAATGGCAATTGTTTTCATGGTACTGGGTATTGGTGATTAGTTTTTTGTATCTGTTTTCTTCTTTTTCTTCAGTTCTTCCTGTTTTTTCAGTTCCTCTGCTTTTTTGGCGGCTTCTTTTTTCTTTTTGTTGAAATAGCCTTTCAGGAGAAAATTGCTTTTAGCAGCTTCCATGTTCTCGCTTAACCCCTTTGACCCTTCTTTCAGATTGGTCATGGTAGCATCCAGCGACTTCCCGAATTTCTCATCGTTCATCAGCTTGGATAAAGCACCTTTTCCATTGTTGAGTTTATAGGTAAATTCGGCCAGTTCGTTGGTGATCAGGCTGATATTATCAACACTTTCTTTTACACTGATCATGATATCATCCATTTCAACCGGATCTCTTGCCAGTATGATGGCATTCTCATCAACCATACTTCCTGTGCTTCCGGGATAGACCGTTAATACTTTGTCGCCCATCAGTCCGTCAGACGCGATGCCGGCAACAGCATCTTTGCGGATAAATTTTCTCACTTCTTTTCGGATGATCAGATCTACCCGTACAGACGTGTCTGTGATCAGTTCTATCTGGTCTACTGTGCCGATATTGATACCGGCAAACCTTACATTGTTGCCGATCTTCAATCCGCTGACCGTACTGAATACGGTCGAAATTTTAAAGGTAGACCCAAACAGATTTCTTTGATCTCCGATAAAATAAATGGCTGCAGCAAACAGCAGGATGCCTGTTATGACAAACATGCCCAATTTCCAGGTAATACCACTTTCTTTATTCATTTGAATGATTTTATAATTAGGTAAAAAATGAACGCACCCATGTATCCTTGCTCTGGGCCAGTTCATCGTAGGTGCCTTCTGCATGGATGATGCCGTTTTCAAGAATCACGATCCTGTCGCCGGTTAACCTGGCGCAGGCCATATCATGTGTGATGATGATAGAACTGGTTTTATTCTTTTGTTGTATCTGCAGGATCAGTTCACTGATCTCTCTTGATGTAATGGTATCCAGGCCGGTAGTAGGTTCGTCGTATAACATCAGCAGCGGATTCAGGATCAGGGTTCTGGCCAATCCTACTCTTTTACGCATACCTCCCGACAGTTCCGAAGGCATTTTATCAATGGCTTCTGCCAGTCCTACACTTTCCAGTTCGGCAGTAATGGCTTCCGTAACTTCCTGTTCCGTTTTTTCTGGCGAATGTCTTTTTAAAGGGAAAGCCAGGTTTTCTCTGACCGTCATGGAATCATACAAAGCCGCATTCTGGAACAGAAAGCCCATTTTCAATCGTAGCTCATTCAATTGCTGATTGGTTAAGCCATTGATCTCAGTGCCCATTACCTGTATACTGCCCTGGTCGTATGTGACCAATCCGGCAATACATTTAATGATAATGGATTTGCCCGAACCGGATCTGCCCAGTAATACCAGGTTTTCTCCTTTTTTTACGGTTAATGCAACACCTTTCAATACAGGATTGTCTTCGCCAAAAGATTTATACAATCCTTCTATCAGCACAATGGTCTCTTTATCCGTAGTGACTTGCCCTGTAGCTGGTATGGTTACTTCGTTATTCATGGTTACATAAAAAGATCTGTGATCTGCACTGCCAGCATATCAATGATAAAAATGGCCAGCGAAGCGGAGACCACGGAGGCGTTGGCGGCTTTACCCACGCTTTCGGTTCCATTGGCTGCTGTAAAACCTTTGTAGCAACCGATGGAACCAATAAAAAATCCGAAAAAGAAACTTTTAATAGTGGGTGGTATCACATCGATATAGTCCAGCGATTCCAGTACCTGCGATGAATAGCGGTACAGGTTTACATCGCTGTGTATATTGATACCGGCATAACCACCGGCCATGCCAATGGCATCGGCAAAAAATACCAGCAGGGGAACCATTAATGTGGTAGCCAATACCCGTGTTACCACCAGGTATTTATAGGGGTTGATACCGGATACTTCCATGGCATCGATCTGTTCGGTTACTTTCATCGAACCCAGTTCGGCCCCGATACCCGAAGAAATTTTTCCGGCACAGATCAGGGCAGTAATCACCGGCGCAATCTCTCTTACCAGCGAAAGGGCCACCATACCCGGTAACCAGGATTCTGCCCCAAAACCGGCAAGGGTAGGCCGGGTTTGCAGCGTTAACACCAGGCCCATGATAAAACCTGTAATTCCAACAAGGGGCAATGTTTTGTAACCAATGAAATAACACTGGCGCAGAAACTCTTTCATTTCAAAAGGCCGGTGCAGCAGTTCACTGAAAAAACGTGCCATGAACCGGGTAATGGTTCCTGTATCGTTGAATATGTTTTTAAGGGAAGTTATCAATGAACAGGATTTTATAAAGTGGATGATGAATGCTCTTTTTTTACAATTTCGTCAGGTTCAGTAACCAGGGGCGGTTCTGTCTCTGTTTTTAGCTTTTCCAATAAAGCCTGTTCACCCAGTTCGGTATATTCTTTTGCTAATTCAATGATTTCGCTTTCTGTTTTGTCTTCTGAACTGAGTACAGCATTATTTGCCGGCTCGTGAGATGCCACCAGTTCGTTCACCTTCAGGTGTAAAGAGCCGGAAAAACGGCTAAATGCTTTCTGGATGATAAAAAGGGTGAGAAAAGAAGCACCCAGAATGATATTCTCGATCTTTTCGTGCAGGCCCTGACTGAAAAAATGGTGGTCGGTCCACCAGTAGATCACGATTCCCAGTGCCACTATAAAAGTGATGGAATTGCCCAATATAGCAGTTACCACAGAGGTCAGTCTTTCAAATAGATTTTCTGTATGCCTGTATAGATTTTTCAACTGAATACAAAGTTGAGACACAGGCAAGCGTATCACTTACACTTGTGAAGCTGAAACTTGTATGTATCACATGTTGTATTGAAAACGGGGTAGACTGGTTTGATAAGGATTAGCTTACATCTTCGTAACCACTTTTAATAATGGTAGAGAGCATTTTAAACCGCACATTGGCGTTAATGGTGTTCCGGGTATGTGCGGGGATAATGATCGACTGACCTACATTCAGGAGGTGCGATACATCATTAATCACTACTTCGGCCTGTCCGTCAATGACCTGGATAAAGGTATCATAAGGAGTAATTTTTTCTGTCAGGGCTTCGCCGGAATCAAAGGAAACAGCACTTACATTACCCGTCGTTTTCCGGATAATGGTTTTGATTAATACAGCATTAGGAATATATTCCAGTATCTCTACAACAATAAACACTTTTGATTTTTCTAATTCTGGCGTTTCCACGTAGCGTTGATTAAGTAGAGGGTGAGTTAGTGTGACAGGGTGTAAGTTCGGAAAACTAACGGATAATCTGTTATAAATTAGAAACCAATGATTATACATATCACATTAGTCTGCTAATGGCAGGCTAACAGGCTTTCACTAGTTTGTTTCCTTTTCAAGAATTGGCAAAATAATCCCTCACAAACGCATGTTCCTGATGATCCGTCATTTTATCAGTCTGTTTTACCTCTATCGTAATGTCTGCAAATCCTTTATCTGCCTGTAAAAAATTATACAGTTCAGATTTGGCATGGGTAGGTCCGAACAGGATCACCTGGTCATATTTACTGATAATTTCAGACAGTTGCTTGTAAAATGCAGTTTGTATCTGTTGCCCTTTATTGTGCAACTGGTGTTCTCCTCTGTCAGGGTGTTCCCCCGTGGCTGTTTGAGTAACATTGAGTTCTATAGTACTGGTTACCAGCGGATCGTCGCTCATTTCTACCAGGTGTGCATGTGAATGGTCCATCCATACGCCTAATCTTCTCTTGTTTTTCATTTGTGTGGGTATTGTATGATAAAATGGTTTTTACTGGCAGGCGATTACATATAAAAAGTGAAATATTACATATATCACACATTCTCCAGATTCTCTCTTCTTTTAACCTTTAATTTCTTGAAATAGGTGGGGGTGAGCCCGGTTATTTTTTTAAACTGGTTAGATAAATGTGCCACACTGCTGTAGTGTAACTGGTAGGAGATCTCAGTCAGATTCAACTCGTCGTACAGCAATAGCTCCTTCACTTTTTCTATTTTATGTATGATAATATAATGTTGTATGGTAATCCCTTTTACTTCCGAAAACAGATTGGAGAGATAGGTGTAATCATAATGTAATTTTTCACTGATATAATCCGAATAGTTGCTAGTGGGCAACTCATCTGCATAATGGATCATTTCTATAATTACTGCCTTTATTTTTTCAATCAGAATACTTTTTTTATCGTCCAGTAATTCCAGGCCAGATCTTAACAGATTGGTTTTTAAAGCATCATGTTGTGCAGTTGTGATATTCTCGCTTACTTCAACTACACCCAGATCAATATTCTCAGGATGCAGTCCCAGCTTGAGAATTTCTTCTTTCACCACCATTTTGCACCTGAGGCTGACCATGTATTTGATATATAATTTCATGTCTGCTGTTTATGCTGTCTGCTAAACAAATACTCCTTGTTTCCTGGTGTTTGTAACGATGGTATGGTCTTTTCTGACAATCACTTTTGCAATAACCTGTTCTGCTGATAATGCCTGTTAAAACGAAAATGACAGTGCCATGGTATACTGTAATCGTAGATGCTGTAGTGTAGTAATCTTTCTGCGTGTCTGCCTGTTTTTCAGGCAGGGTAACTTTTGAAGTGTTGGTGATGTCCGGCCAGTACTTTTATCTGATTCTTTCTGCGTATTTGCATCGGCCAGTTGATGCGATACATAAAACAGCGAAAGAACAGGACCTATAGTATTTCTGCTTGTATTGTAAAGGTCTTTAAAAACTCAATGCAAACCTATTTTGTAACAGATTGGTTGCCTGAATTACTCCTGCTAGCCCTTGTTTTGGTAAGTAAGGAGGCTCTTGCTATTCATTTGTTTAATTCACTATAAATCATGCCGCTTTACACATAAAAATGCCTGATATGACTTTCATACCAGGCATTTGCTAAGGGGGGATAGCTATTGTAGTTATTTGGCAGGGATAATGTCAATGAT